>JAKFFK010000037.1:0-5606 GCA_036675285.1 Paucimonas sp.
ATGCATTCGTCCGGATTAATCACCAAAAAATTCGGACCTTCCATAAAGCAATCCATCGGACAGACACTGACACAATCCGTGTATTTGCACTGGATGCAGGCTTCGGTTACGACAAATGCCATTCATTCCCCCAATCAATACCCGAAGCGCACTTCAACCTATCCCGCCGCCGGCTACATACAGAATTTGCCCCGTGATATAGGATGATTCCGGCGCCGCAAAAAAGCAGATGCCCGCGGCAATTTCTTCAATCTGTCCAAGCCGGTTCATCGGCGTATCCCGCAAGCTTTGCACATAAACACCATGCATCCACTCTTTTTCCTGCTCTGATAGCGGCACAGGATTGCGCGGAATCGCGCGCTGGCCATTGTCAATCGCACCAGGAGAGACGCAATTGACACGCACACCGGATTCGCCCAGCTCCATCGCCATGCAAACGGTCGCTGCATGGACACCGCCTTTAGCAGCCGAGTACGGCACCCGGTGAATGCCGCGCGTTGCCACCGAGCCGACATTGACTATAGCTCCGGATTGCTGCGCTTTCATGACCGGGATCACCGCCCGGCAACACCAAAGCGTGGGCCACAGTGACCGGGAAATCTCTTTCGTCATCTCTTCTTCGGAATATTCCCAGAACGGCTTGGCCCAGATGGTGCCACCCACATTGTGCACCGACACATCAATTCTGCCGAAGCGTTCGATCGCGGCCTCGACCATCTGGCGGGCACCGCTGCTGGTTTCGAGATCCAGGCCGAGCGCGATGGCAGTCCCGCCGGCCGCTTCAATCTCGGACTTGACAAGATTGCCTTGCTCGATCGCCCGATCCACCAGCACGACGCTGGCGCCCTCGGCAGCAAGCCGCAGTGCGGTGGCCCGTCCAACCCCTTGCGCCGCCCCGGTAACAATGGCGACTTTTTCGGTAAATCTCTTGTCTGTCATATTTCAATCCATTAAAAATGAGAAAACGGTAACGGCTGTTTGCATTTGAAGCATGCCTAGTCTGCAAACATCGATAGTCATGCCGTTGCCGTTTCATGCGCACCATGTCAAGGGATACGTCAGTGAGCTGCCACCAGCGTACCCTTGCCGACCGCACCAAGTGGCTTGATGATCGCCAGGCTGGCTGCGGCAATTGCCAGCGGAACAACCAGCGCCATGTAAAAACCGGAGGGGCCACCCTGCTCGAGAAACCAGCCGCCGCTTGCCGAACCCAGAATGGCACCGACCCGGCCTATGGCAATCGCCCAGCCAGTGGCCGTGGCACGCAATGCAGTCGGATAGGCTTCAGCCACCATGTAATTGAGGACAATTTGCTGACCGCCAATGCCCAGCCCTGCAGCCGCCGCCAGGATGAATACCCAGGTCCAGTTCGTGCCGCTATTGGCCAGCCCAACGCTCAGGAATATGCCGAATACGAAAAGCGCCAACAGCAAAAGTCGGGTATTTATTTTTGGCAAAATGACCGCCAGTGGAATGGCACAGATGACAAAGACGGCGTTGACGGCGACAGTCCCCATCGGCGCTTCGGTTGCCGGCAAGCCGGTTGCCTTGAGCACGGTTGGCAGCCAGGATAAAAGCATGAACCAGGCAACCCAGTTGAACAGGTAAATCATCCAGATCGCGATGGTATTGCGTGCCAGTCCGTCCGCAAACAGCGACGAGACGCCGGATTTCACGTCCAGTTCCGGCACGGTGAATACGGCGTTGGCAGCCAATGGCTCGCGCACAATCTTGCTGATAATGCGGTTGATTTTTGAAGTGTCTACCTTGGCCTTGTGACCGGCCAGAAAATGCAGCGATTCCGGCAGCGCGAATACCAGTACCACCAGCAGCGCCAGCGGCACCAGACCACCTACCGCGTAAATGCCTTGCCAGCCAATGACCGGCAGCATCTTCGCGGCCAGCAGCCCGCCGAGGATTGCGCCGGCAGGCAGGCCCAGCAAAACGGTGGTCATGATGGTGCCACGCTTTTTGGCCGGGCCATATTCGGCAGCCAGCGACAACACCACTGGCGTCGCGCCGCCCATGCCCAAACCGGCAAGAAAGCGCAGGACCAGAATCTGTTCCGTGGTGCTGGCAAAAGCAGTAGTGAGGGAAGCGCCGCCGAACAGGGCAACGGCGCCCAGGATGGCGGGACGGCGGCCGATCTTGTCGCCAAGCAGTCCCAGCGCCATGGCGCCGAGCACCATGCCGACCGTGCCTGCGGTCATGATCGGCGCTAATGCGCCAGGCCCCAACCCGAATGCCTGAATCAGTGCCGGACCGGTAAATGCAACGGCTTGCGTATCGAAGCCATCAAAAATTGCCACCAGAAAGCATAGGATAAATACGCGCCATTGGAATGATGTTAACTGCGCCCGATTAATGAGATCGGGGATGGAATATTGTGTGCTCATGTCCGCTCCGGATGAGATGTGTGTTTGCTGGTATTTATTTTGAACTGGCGTGACAATGCAACAGCCTGAAGCGGCCTTGACTATCACGCAATGTGGAAAGTGTTGTAGCAAACTGGCAGTAAACATTGCCAGTTTTTGACTTGCTGCGCGCCCATCCATTTGAAGCACAAACGGATGGGCGAATCGCAGTATTACGCAGTAACCCTTTCAACTCGGCTCAGATGCTTGGTTTCCTTGTCGTCATGCGCGATCTGCAACACAAAATCGAAGCGGATACGGGTGAACAGACCGGAAATTCCCAGCGATTCGTAGCCTTCCGGAGATACACCCTTCTCAAGCGAGACCACCAGACCGTCACGGGTGGCGAAAGCGAAGTCGTCATCGATGTAGGTGTCGCCGGGGATATTCACCTGGGTCGTCAGCGTACGCATGCCGGGAGCAGATATCAGAAAATGGATATGCGCCGGACGGTTGCCATGGCGACCAAGCGCGGCAAAAAGTTCAGCCACCGGGCCGCTTGGCGGAATGGCATAGCCAGGCGGAATGACGCTGCGGAAACGGTAACGGCCTTGCTCATCAGTGGTGATATTGCGGCGAAGGTTGAATTCCTTCTGGCTCGGATCGAAGTGCGAATACATGCCATGTTCATTGGCATGCCAGGCATCCAGCGATGCATTAGCCAGCGGATTGCCCTTGATGTCGCGTACCACGCCTTCCATCACATAGGTTTCACCCGCCATCGTGCCATCGTCCAGGCGTGCTTCATATTTGGAGCTGGGCGCGCCCGGCACATATAATGGCCCTTCGATCGCGCGCGGCGTGCCGCCTTCGAGGCCGGCTTTTTGGTCAGCTTCGTCTTGCAGGATATCCATCAAACGGTCAAAACCGAGTCCGGCAGTAATCAGGCCCGTCTGACCGGCGGCGCCCAGACGGGTCAGCCATTGCACTGCCGACCAGAACTCGTCCGGGGTAACCTTGAATTCGTCAATGGTCTTGAACAGGTCGGTGACGATGCGTTGCGATAGTTGTCGCACGCGTTCGTTGCCGGGCGCCACTCGCACGGTATTGACCCGGGTCAATAGCTCATCGAATGAGTATTCATTTTTCATTTCAGACTCCTGTTGCAAAAAAGTAAAATGGTAAAAGTGGCGTCATGCCAGGGCACTCAGCCATGCTAGTGCCGAGCGTTAGCGGTCGCGCCGGTAATGCGCCAGCTTGTCTTCATCGAGGACTACGCCCAAGCCTGGCAAGTTAGGTACAGCAAGTTCAAAATTGTTCACGGCAGCCCGTTCGACCACCACGTCATCCTTCAGCAGCAGGGGGCCAAACAATTCGGTGCCCCACTCCAGGTTTTTGCAGGCGGCGAAGGCATGGGCAGCAGCGATACTGCCGATCGTTCCTTCCAGCAGCGTGCCGCCATAACAACCGATGCCGGCGGCATCGGCAACCATTGCCGTGCGCATCACGCCCAGCGGGCCGCCCGACTTGGCGATCTTCAGCGCAATCACGTCGGCTGCACCGGCGCACGCATAGTCGAAGGCATCTCCGGCATTCTGCACGCCTTCATCAGCCATGATCGGAATCGCCAGACTTTGCGCAAGACGTGCCATGCCACGCCGGTTTTCCCGGGCGATTGGTTGTTCGATCAGCATCACGCCGGCCGCCACCAGTTCCGGAATAAAGATGGCCGCCCTGGCTTCGCTCCATGCCTGGTTGATATCGACGGTAATCTGCGCGCGCTCGCCGAGTGCCGACTTGATCGCTGCCACATGGGCGATATCCTCTCTGGGCTCGCGCTTGCCGATCTTGAGCTTGAAAACATTGTGCCGCCGCACTTCCAGCAACTGCTCTGCTTCGGCGATATCGCGCGCACTGTCGCCGCTGGCCAGCGTCCACAATACCGGCAGCGACGTCCTGACCGCCCCGCCCAGCAAGGCATGGACCGGCACGCCGAGCCGCTTGCCTTGCGCATCCAGCAAGGCTGTTTCGAGTGCCGATTTGGCCAGCGCATTCCCCTGCACCGACTTGTCAACCTGCGCCATGACGGCATTGGCGTTGCCGGCTTGCATACCGGTCACCAGCGGTGCAATGTAGTGGTCCAGCGTCAGCTTGATCGATTCCGGGCTCTGGTCGCCGTAGGCCAGACCGCCGATGGTGGTGGCTTCGCCCAAGCCCTCGATGCCGTCATCGCAGCGCAGGCGCAGGATTACCAGCGTCTGCCGGTGCATGGTGGTCATTGCCAACCGATGTTCGCGGATGGTGGGCAGATCGACAATCACCGCTTCCAGCGAAACGATGGTGGCGCCTTTATTTGTGGTTTCCATGATATTCCTGGGTAATGCCTGTTATGTATGCAATGAATAATAGTTGCCGCGTCCATTGGCGTCTAATATCATTTCCGTACCGAGTGATACCCAGGAGGTATAGATGGAGCTGCGCCACATGCGTTACTTCGAGGCATTAGGCAGGACCTTGAACTTTACCCGCGCCGCCGAACAATTGCACATTGCCCAACCGCCGCTGTCGCGCCAGATCAAACAACTGGAAGAAGAACTGGGCGCCGAGCTGATCGACCGCCATGCACGTCCGCTGGCTCTGACCAAGGCGGGAGCATTTTTTCTGGAACAGTGCACGCAATTGTTGTCGCGGGTAAAGGAAGTCTCGGATGCGACCCATCGCATCAGCCAAGGCCAGCGCCGCTGGTTCGGCATCGGTTTCGTGCCGTCGGCACTGTACGGTTTTTTTCCAGAACTGATCCGTAGCTACCGCGAGGAAAGCGAAGGGATGGAACTCATCCTGTCAGAAATGACGACCATCGAGCAGGGCGAAGCGCTGAAGTCCGGCAGGATCGATGTCGGCTTTGGCCGGCTGCCGCTGGAAGATCCGGAAATCATTTGTGAGATCATTGCCGAGGAACCGCTGGTCGCGGCGCTGCCGCTGAAGCACCGTCTGCTGAAAACGCCGCGCCTGACACTGGCGATGCTGGCCACCGAGTCTTTCATCCTGTACCCGGCCCGGCCGCGGCCCAGTTATGCGGACCATGTGCTGCATCAATTCCGCATGCACGGACTGGGCCTGACTACGGTAGTCGATGCCAATGAAATGCAAACCGCGATCGGCCTGGTGGCCGCCGGCATCGGCATCACGCTGGTGCCGAGTTCGGTGCAGCGCCTGCGCCGCGACGATATCGTTTACCGCCCGCTGGCCGAC
>JAKFFK010000232.1:0-28567 GCA_036675285.1 Paucimonas sp.
TGGGCATGGTCGCGTGGTATGCGTGCGCGCCTTTTTCATAGCTTTCCATCACCTGCAACCACTTCTTCAGGTCGCAGGCAAAACTGGTGCTGGTGCTTGCGTCAATCCGCTCGCGGGCGCGCGTGCTCAAGGCAACCAGTGCGCAGCAGGGTGAGCCGCTCCAGCATTTCTGGGGTGCGCTGATGAGCACATCGACGAATTTTTCGGCCATGTCCACCCAGACGGTGCCGGACGCCACGCAGTCCAGCACAAACAAGCCGCCCACTTCGCGCACCGCTTCGCCGACCTGTTTCAGATAGCGATCCGGCAAGATCATGCCGGATGCAGTTTCGACATGCGGCGCAAACACCAGATCCGGCTTGTGCGCATGGATGGCGGCGAGCACCGCTTCGATTGGCGGCGGCGAAAAGGGTGCCTGCGGGCCTTTGCCCACCTGGCGCGCCTTGAGAACCATGCTTTCTGCCGGAATGCGCCCCATGTCGAAAATCTGCGTCCAGCGGTAGCTGAACCAGCCGTTGCGGATCACCATGCATTTTTTATCAGTGGCGAACTGACGTGCCACGGCTTCCATGCCAAAGGTGCCGCTGCCGGGTACGACAATGGCGCTGTGGGCATTGTGGACCGACTTCAGGATGCGCGAGATATCCCGCATGACGCCCTGGAATCGTTGTGACATGTGGTTCAGAGCGCGGTCGGAATACACCACCGAATATTCGAGCAATCCTTCAGGATCAGGTTGTGGCAGCAAGGCAGGCATGCATGTCTCCAGTTGTTTTACGAATACATCGACGAAAAATGAACCGCATAAGCTCAGGTCAATTGCTTTCTATGTATGCCAATCAGACAGTCTGCAATGTACGAATCGCAATCCTGGCGCCGGCTTGATATACAGTGCATATCGGGCGTCGTGCCGATCTACGGCGGCGCACCCCCGGCACCGTCTGGCTTTATGCTGTCAGGTGCGTCCAAGCTCAGCGCGTCAGCTCGGTTTCGACAAATGTCTCGATGTCTTTCACTGAATCGATCAGTTCGACATCAAAATCAACGTTGCTAAAGTCGATTTGGAACGCTTCTTCCAAAAACATCACCAGCTTCGTCATCGACAGCGAATCGAGCCTGCCGCTGACGAACAGCGAGCTGTCGTCGGCAAAGTCGTGATGATCGCCTGATTCATTCAAGCATTCCTTCAGGAAGTCGCGCAATTTTATTCTGGCAGTGTTATCCATCATGAGTATCCAAACAGACTAACGAAAAAAGAAAAACGCTCCTGAAACGAAAGATCCCTCGTTTCATCGGCAAACACGTGCAGGCAAACGAAAAAGCTCCACACGCACAGCATCGACCACAGCGATCCGATCAATGTCGTCGACGGCTTCCTGCCGGCGCTCACTCTGGCTTGCGAGATGCCAATGCCGATTGCCAGCACCACACAGTAGAACAGGTAGCTCGCATAGCTTTCGATCGACTGCCACAGGCCCATTGTGGCTACATACCTGATATCCCTGATAAAGTGATACAGCGCATTGCCTACGCCGGCTGCCATGAAAGTGGCGAAAAATACCCGCAGCCGAGGATGCTTGCGAAATACTTTGAGAAACGTTGGGAAAAAGAAAAACTCGACCAGCAATTCCTTGAAGTAGTAATAATAGCGATTCCAGAATTCCGCAAGAGTGCGCGATTCGAGCGGCCGCCAGGTATTGCGCGGCAATCTGAAACCGGCCAGTCGCGCGACCGCAATGATCTTGTGGCCCCAGATCGCCAGCGCCAGCGTGCCACCGAACGTCGCCCAAATCAGGCTGGCCCAGTTGGTCCATACCGGATAGGGCTGGCCTTGCATGAACGCCGCATAAGCGAGGTTCGGCCGAGGAATCCCGAGCCGGACCTCGAACAGTTCCACCAGGGCCTCGTTCAGCAGCATCAGCAACAGCGCCCATGCCAGCAGCTTGAATGCCTTCAGTTGCGTGACCGCGAGCTCCGTCGCGGTCTTCGCCTGGTGCTTGCGCAAAAATGCGGCGCCTTTGCCGAATGGCGTCGCAGATGATCCCCAGAACGGGTGCAGGATACCCATCTGGAACAGCATCGGACCAGGCGCGCGCGTGCGCTGGTCCAGTAGCGCATAAGCGAAGAACCAGATATACGCAGTAAAGGCTGCCAGGAATGCCCACACTGCCGCGCGCGAGGCGCCATGAAGGAAAGGCGAACTGGCCAGGCCGCACAGCAGCGCCGTCAATCCGATCAGGCTGAGCACCGGCCGGCGCGCAAGGAATATCGTCTTGTGCCGGCGCACCAGCGCCAGCGCACCCCATACGCAGACAAAGTAAATTACCAGCGCACCGACCGCCCATGTCATGGCCATCGAGTGGTGCATGCCCTCCTGGGACAGGATTGCGCTGATTCCTGCAAGCTCGGCTTTGGGGTTCCGGGTCAGTGCAAGCAAGCCGCCGGCCAGCACAATCCAGTTGCGGTATGCCGGCAGGTAAGCGAAGGCCGCGGCGGCCAGCACGTACACTACCGAGACGCCGGCCAATTTGGCAGTGGCAGCGCACAGCACCACCAGCGTCAGCTTGCCGATGTTCGACTGGACCAGACGCACCACGCGTTCATGTTGATCGATTGCCCACAGATCCCGAAGCTGGCGGATGTTTGCGTGATACTGACCGGTTTTGCCAATCGATTCGTCGATCAAGGCTGGATCGGACATCAGCCACTCCGATTTTCAAGGAGTTGCCTCAGCGCCTTCCGGTCGATTTTTCCACTGGGATTGATCGGCATGTTCTCCAGCGGAAAAATCCGGCTTGGTATCATGTAATGCGGCAGGCGTGCCTTCAGCGCTGCAATGATTTGCACAGCGTCGATGTTGCGGGCGCCGACAAAGGCGACCAAACCTTGCGCGGCACCATCCTCGACAGGCCAGGCAACCGTGCCGACCATATCGGCATCGGCCACGGCGCGCAAATGGGCATCGACCTCTTCAAGCTCCACCCGGTGCCCGAGCACCTTGATCTGATTGTCGATGCGGCCGAGACAATGGAAGATTCCCGAGGCATCACGCAGCGCAAGATCGCCGGTCAAGTACCAGCGCTTGCCCTGATACGTAGGAAACCTTGCCGCAGTTAATTCCGGCGCATTCAGGTAACCGATCGCCAGTTGTACGCCGCTGATCGCCAGCTCGCCCTGGCAATTGTCTGCGACCGGATTACCGGCTGGGTCCAGCACGGCGGCCTGACTGCCGGGCAGCGCTGTTCCGATGGCGACCACATCCCGTCCTGGCGTCAGCGGCGCCGGGTTACCGACCTGCTGGCTTAAACAATACACGGTTGCTTCAGTCGGCCCGTACAGGTTGTAGATGACGCCGGCCGGCGCTGCCGATTGCCATGCTTCGATCACGCCCCTGGATAATTGTTCGCCGCCGAAGATCGTCAAGCGCAGACCGGGAAGCGCACCCGGGCTCAGCGCTTTTATCTGCCGCAGCATGCCGGCCAGCGAGGGAACCGAGTTCCATACCGTCAGCCCGTTCTCGCGGGCGAACCTGACTGCGTTCATCACCCTGGATGCGGGCAGCACATGCAGCGAAGCGCCGGCTTCCCAGGTCGTAAACATATTGTGGCCGGCGACGTCGAAAGTCAGTTCGCACGATTCGAGCGCCCGATCCGACTGCCGCAGGCCGAGCAGTGCCGTCACCTTTTCGATGTAATGGCGAATCGGCCCGGCCGCAATCATCACCCCCTTGGGAATACCGGTGGTGCCAGATGTGAAAATGATGTAGGCGGTGTCGGTCGCCTTCACATGCGCCGGATTGCTTGGCTCGCGTGCCGCCAGCGTTTCGGGATCGAGCCACGCTATCCTGGCGTCGCACAGCCGACCGACCGGTTTCGCGCCAAGGACACAGATAATTGCCGGGCCGGCTTGCAAGACTTTCTCGCTCAACAGCGCGGCGCCCTGCTCATCTGCGACGATCGCCGAAAGATTACAAAGCGATAAGACTGTGAGCAGACGTTCCTCGGGTAATTTCAGACCGAGCGGCACATAGGTTGCACCCACCCAACTTGCACCCAGCACGGCGACGCAAGCTTCAGCGCTGCGCGACGCCAGAATGCCGACGCGCGGCTGCTTGCCATCCCCACTGGCCCATCCCGGGCTGTTTTTCAAATGTTCGGCAAGACCGGCTGCCCGGCGCGCGAGTTGACCGTAGGTCACGGCACGGCCTTCGAATGACACTGCCAGCGCCTGGGGATTGGCTTGACTGTGGCGGTGCACGGCCAGCGCCAAGTTACATGTCATTTCATCATTTCCGTTGTTCCACCCGACATTGCTTGTGGATGAATCTACCTCGATGCTGGTATTAAACATTGGCACTCCTTATTGCAGGAATCCATGAATTCAAAAAGTGCTTGCAACTTTTTGAATCTGAAGAAAGGCAAGTATATTCCGGGGGTTAACTGTCCCTGTTTGCGTATAATCAGATTTGGCCGTAAAGGCATTTGGAATATTACAGACTAGCGATGATTGTTTGGTCTCTCTCACACGAAAACTTATCATGAACATGATCCAAAGAAATTGGTCCGACATCTCCACTGAATCAATTTCTGAATCAGCCATTCGCGCCGCGCATCAACCCGCAGAAAACTTCAAAATCTATGTCAATACTTATGTAGCCGGAAAGAGTTTTCCGACCAAAGCCGGTCACGCATTTGTTTTGTATGTGTTGACAGGAAGCTGCAAAACCATGGTCGATGGAACTGAAGTAAGCTTGTCCGCTTCGCAATGGATTAACCTGAAAAAAGGTTCTTACACCTTCGATGCAGGAGATGAGCAGGAACTGAAACTGGTCAAAGTTTTCAGCCTGTCCTAACCCGGCCAAAAATAAGAACTGCCTGTTTCACCGATGGTGCGGCACGCCTGCACATTCACCGACAATTACCATACTGCGTCCTGGAATCGGGATTCCAGGACAACTACCCCTGCTGACAATGCGCTTGACCATCAACGAAGCAACTGATCATGACCGCTGTGGCGGCACAGTCATCGATACCCTTCCTCAACATGCGCTGGATGCGGCGGAAAAGCATTTGCGCGATGTGCTTGTGATTTCATTCGAGCATGCGCATCCGCAGGCTGCGGTGGTGGTGTTCGATGCGCGCTGCGGATTGGCGATTGCGCTGACAGAAGCGTACCGGCGCTGCCTGCCCACCGCGACCTTCATCGACTTTGATGCGGTTTCGCCGCAAGCCGTGACGGATGCCTTTGCGCCGCTCGCGCCATCCGACCTGGTGGTATTGATCCAGTCCACCAATTTTCGCCTGGATGCGTTCCGGATCCGGGTCGAGCTTTTCAAACGCGACCTGAAGGTGATCGAGCATCCGCATCTGGCCCGCATGCTGGGACTGGAAGCGCTCTACTACATCGAGTCGCTGGCCTATGACCCGGCGTATTACCGTGGCGTCGGCAACGCCCTGAAAGCGAGGATTGACCGCGCACGCAGCGGCATGATCGACAGCGGCGGCGCGCAGCTGGTGTTTGGATCGCCATTTGAGCCGGCAAAACTGAATGTCGGCGATTACAGCGGCATGAAAAATATTGGCGGCCAGTTCCCGATCGGGGAAGTCTTCACCGAAGCGCAAGATCTGGAGGCGGTCAACGGCCGTGTACGCATCTTTGTCTTTGGCGACACGGCGTTCGCGGTCAATCAGCCGGCAACACCGATCACCCTGGTGATTGCCAAGGGCAGAGTGATCGAGGCGATCGATTCCACCCCCGAGTTCGACCAGGTGCTGGCCAATATCCGCGCCGATGAAGGCGAGGTCTGGCTGCGTGAACTGGGCTTCGGCATGAACCGCGCTTTTTCGAAGGACCGGCGGGTCAGCGATATCGGCACCTATGAACGGATGTGCGGCATCCACCTGTCGCTGGGCGCAAAACACGGCGTGTATAGCAAACCCCAAATCCGGCGCGCCGGCGCCAGACATCACATTGACGTCTTTGCGGTTACGGAAGCGGTAATCCTTGACGATGAAGTGGTGTATCGCGATGGTGCCTGGCAAGTCTGAGTACGCATCATTGCAGGTAGCGCCAATTGTTTGGCCATTGTTGCATCGTCTGCATTCTGATGCGGATGCGCGTGATCGTATAAACTTCACTTGTTGCAGCATTCATGCAGCGCGCCTGGCCAGAAGCAAGTGTTTCACGGCATTCATCCAGATTGTCTCGCCTGAATTCATTGGCTGGAAACAGTTCGCGCCACTCATGCGGTAAGGAAAAAAATGTCGATTCATGGCGTTTATCGGGACAAGCTTGGCCAGGATGCGGAACTGGCCAAGACGCTGCGCGCCGATGACATGGTGCGCTATCGCGCCGTGCCCAGAACCGTGATGATCAACCAGTGGCCTGATGACCTGAACTGGATGATCGTCGACAGCACTTACCCGGCGCAGATCAAGCGCCGCCTTGAACTTTTGCTGACCCGGCGCGACATGGTAATCGACCGGCTGCCCGGTGCAAAGGTTCGTGCAGCCGAGCTGGAGCTGCGGGACATGCTGGTGGAATATGTTCTGGAAACTTATCCGCAGTATTTTCAGCGCGATGCCGATCTGGTGTTGTCGCCGCTGACCGGCCTGGCGATTGATATCGGTGCCAATGGCGCAGACCCGCTGGTCGCCATTGCCTTGCTCGTCAGCGAAGACATGCTGTTGCTGCTACCGGAAAAGCGCGGCCCCGAAGGGGAAACTGTGTATGTGTTGAAAGCCGGCGCGCTTTGTTTCCCGAACGACTGGTCCTTGCGCAGCCACTTCAATCGGCCTGAACCAGAAAGCCTGGATCCGGCTGCACTGGAAGCATGGCGCGCAGCCAGGCACGCCAGCCTGAAAGCGGCACGGCTGGGCAAGAGCCCGTCCGAAATCCACGACGGCCATGTGCCGCATTACATGCAGCACTTTGCCTCTCGCGTAGATGGGTTCTTTGACCGCATGGAACCGGGCATGCGCACCTGGCGGCGCAATTGGGGCATGCGGCTAAGCGATGAGTTGTTTCTCCACCGCGATGCGCTGCCGGCCAGCTTGCCGCCCCCCACGCCGCAGAACTGGGCCGACTATGGCTATTTGCGCTCCGAACACGAGACTTTTATCAAATTGCCACAGAGCCGGGGGATTGTCTTTTCCATCAAGACTTATCTATGGAAACTGAGTGAACTGGTCAACCACCCGGTCGCCTTGCAGGCACTGCTGCTTGCAAACGACAATCTGGCGCCGACCATGTTTGAATACCGGGCAGACAGCCTGCCGACATTCAGAGAGTTTTTGGCATGGTATCGCCCCTCGTCGAGCGCAAATGAAAAAAACCAGCAACCATAGATGATGGCCGCCGATGCGCTTTTGCAGCCTGCGTGAGTTAACTGGAGACTGGCTGTTTTTCAGCAAGCTTTTTTTGTGTTTCGGTAATGGTCCAGTAATAGATTTTATGACCATTGAAGCTTACTGTTTTTTCCGGCGGCCAGTCCGGACCCATATCCCAGATATACGATACTACCCGCGTGCCTGCCTTCAACTGCTGCCACAATAATGGACGCAGCTTGAGATTGACCTTCGGCCACAGGAACAGCGTGACCACGGTCGCGTCTGAAAAATCGGCGGTGAACAGATCGCCGGCCAGAAATTGCACCCGAGCTTCTACGCCAGCCTGTTTCGCGTTGGCTTTGGCTTCGGCCACGCGCTGCGGATCGAGATCGATGCCGATGCCGCGCGCGCCGTATTTTTTGGCAGCCGTAATGACGATACGTCCGTCACCGCAGCCCAGGTCGTACAGCAAATCATCCTGAGTGAGCTTGGCGAGCGCGAGCATTTGATCGACCACTGGCTGGGGCGATGGCTGGTACGGCACATCCAGCTGCCGTGAGGGACGGTTCTCTGCAATCGTCGGCAAGCCTGTCCAGGCGCTGGCAATGCCAAGCAGGCCGGCTGCCAATATGCTTCGACGCTGTTTGAATGACTGCACTGCATCTTGATCCACGGCCATGGCTTCACCTTGCTCTCGGTGGCGGCGCCGATTGCCATGCGGCCATTGTCACGTCGCCGATGGATACGGCATGAAGACTGTCATTGCAGTAGTCTGGAAATTGATGAAAAAGTTCTTTTCATTGGCAGCTGCCATTAACCAAAATCATTAGCCCGCATGCTGAAACAGTATCCCCGCCAGCTCACAAGCAGGTGCCAAGGCATGATTGCAAGCAAATCAGGATGTTGGCCGGCTGGATTGAACCGCACATGGCACCGGCATAACTTTACAAAGATCGTCAGATTTACAGGAACTGGCGCAACAGCATCCAATAATCGTCCGACATGCCAATCGAATTATGTGTGGCACCCGTCACCACATTGACCGTCGCCGTCGCGGGTGGGAAGGCTGCAGCCAATGCCACGGAACTTTCCCGAGGAATTACCTCATCGTTTTCAGCAAGAATCAACCGGGTCGGTATGGTGATGGATTTTGCGCGCAGGCTGGATGTGAACTTGTCTTGCAAGAGCAAGGAAATCGGAAAGAGCGGAAATTGCTTTCGTGCGATGTTTTCAATGCTGTCATAAGGCGTCACCAACACCAGTTTTTTGACATCGCGCGCAGTCGCCAGATAAACGGCGACGCCACTTCCCAGGCTGCGGCCAACCACTGCCACCGAGGTGTGTTTGGCCTGCACGAAATCGAAAACGGCAAGCGCATCCGTAAATAGTCCTGCCTCGGTAGGCACGCCGGTGCTGCCGCCGTAACCGCGATAATTGACCAAATAAACCGACCGCTCTGGAAATGCCTGGATGAATGAAGGAATATTTTGCGACACGTCTTCCGCATTTCCGCCAAAATAAATCACGGCATTTTCGCTGGCAGGGCCAAGCTGCCAAATTCGCAGCGTTGCGCCGTCACTTTCCAAGGCAATCACTGTTGCGTTCGACACGTCTACATCGGGAGTCGGGAAGTACAGCAATGCGCGCTGGCCGAAATAAAGGTAGGCGCAGGCGCCAACATAAAATAGCACTGACAAGGAAAGCAGTGTGGCGGCTAAATATTTGATGTTCATAAGGATCGGATTGGATGGCATGCCGGACAGAATCGAAACGCAAACAAGGCAGATAACAATATTAACAGCAGCCAAGCCGCTCCGATTTTATCGACAGACTGGAGAACAATCGCAGCCGGATTCCCCGCCGCGTTCATTCTAAAACCGTTCATACCCTTTCAGATAGCGCCATTGACCCGCTGGCAAACCCGCCATCGACATGCGCGCAATGCGAATCCGCTTCAGTCCGACAACGTCCAGACCAACCATTGCGCACATCTGCGCGATTTGCCCGGGCTGGGCGGCTTTCAATGCAAAGCGCAGCCGCGTCTCATTTTGCCAGCTGACTTTCATTGGCGCCAACGGACGCTGTCCGAGCGTCAACCCATGATTGAGCAAGGCCAGGCCATCGGGCATGATGGCGCCGCTGACTTCGGCGATATATTCCTGTTCGACGGTTGCCGCATCATCAATCAGTTTGCGCGCCACGCGCCAGTCCTGCGTAAACACCAGCAAGCCGCTGGCAGTGGTTTCCAGTGCATCGGCGGCCTTCAAGTCGAGCGTATGCTTTTTCAAAAAACGGATGCCGGAACGGTCTTCCGCATACAGGGTAGCTGGCGCGATGCTTTGCCGTGCAGCTTCGACCGTCATGCCGGCAGGCTTGTGAAACAGAATGGTGACCGGATCGATGGCCGTCAATGTCGCGTCGGATGACAGCACAATGGTTTGTTGCAGGGAAACGCGATGTCCGGGCTCTTCCACCACCATGCCATCGACCGTGACCCAGCCGCCTTCGATATACTGCTCGGCTTCGCGGCGCGAGCATGGTGTGGTGTCGGCGACGCGTTTTGCGAGACGGATGGTATCGGCCATATGCGGACAATCGGATAAATGCCTGCATTGTCGACTGCCGGCACCGCGACTGCAAGCAATTTAGCCAGACGGCGCATGCCATGCCCGGATAGGCTGACACTTGACTGTTTGCCATATCCTGCCTGGCGCACCTTACTGCTGTTTGTGCCGCCAGAAGAGCCTGCGCCTGTCTTGCAAAACATACAGCGCGTCCGGGTTGCTTGGTGAATTGCAGGTGCAAATGGTAAAGTTGCTCGCTATTAATTCATCAATCATCAAAAATGCCTGCTCTCAGTGATTCTGCCCGCCCAGTCAATAAGCGCATTCTCGTGCCCTTATATTCTCAGTCGGGGCAGTTGATTCAAATTGCAGAGCAAATCCTGGCGCCGCTGCAGGAAAGCGGGGAATTTGAAATAACGCTTTTGCCGATCAAGCCGGTCAAACCCTATCCATTTCCATGGCCGTTCTTTCGCTTTCTGGATGTATTCCCCGAGTCGATCCGTCAGGTGGCGCCGCCGCTTGAGCCATTGGCGCTCAAGGAAACTGATGCATTCGACCTGATCATCCTGCCTTATCAGGTCTGGTATCTGGCCCCGTCCCTGCCTCTGCAGGCCCTGCTGCAAGATCCGGCATTCAAGCGCGTGGCCGCGGGCAAACCCGTGGTCACCGTGATTGCCTGCCGCAATATGTGGCACCTGGCGCAGGAACGCGTCAAGGCATCGCTGCAGGCCATCGGCGCACGTTTGCTCGATAATGTGGTATTGACCGATCAAGGCGGCACCTGTGCCACCTTCATTACCACGCCGCGCTGGCTATGGACCGGGAAAAGTGCATCTTTTCTGGGCTTGCCGCCGGCGGGCGTGCATCCCGATGCAATCAAGCGCTCACGCCGCTTTGGTCTGGCCTTGCGCGATGCGTTGCTGCAAGACCGGGAAAAAGACAATCAGCCTTTGCTCACCGGTTTAGAAGCCGTCAAGGCAGATCCCAGCTTGCTGGTTTCGGAGCGTGCCGGCACCCGCAGTTTTACGATCTGGAGCAAGCTGGTGCGCGCCATGGGCCAGCCTGGTGCCGTGGCCCGGGTACCGGTACTGTTTTTATATGTGATTTTTTTGGTCTGCCTGATTATCGTGGTGGTGCCGGTCAGTTTGTCACTGCAACTGGCCTTGCGTCCCTTTTTGCGCGACAAACTGGCTGCAGCAAAAGCGTATTTTGAAGCCCCGTCAGGTTCGGGCACTGAGAGATTGAAGCTTTATGAATAAGGTGTATATCACCAATACCGGCGCCTATTTACCTCACGCGCCAGTCAGCAATGACGAAATCGAATCGGTATTGGGAATGATCGCCGGCAAGCCGTCGCGTGCGCGCCGCATCATCTTGCGTAACAACGGGATTGTGTCGCGTCATTACGCGATCGATAAAGCAACCGGCAATCCCTCGATGAGCAATGCGCAACTGACGGCAAAGGCAATCCAGGCGCTGGCGGTGCCGGGGAAAGTCGATGTGCTGGCGACAGGCACTTCGACGCCGGACCAGTTGCTGCCCAACCATGGCGTGATGGTGCACGGCGAACTGGGTTGGGATACGCTCGAAGTTGTCTCCACTGCAGGCGTATGCCTGGCCGGGACAACCGCTCTCAAGCATGCCTATTTATCGGTGAAAGCGGGCGATGCGCAACGCGCCGTGGCAAGCGGCTCGGAACGAGTTTCGCCACAATTATTGGCACGCCAGTTTGAAGCCGAGTCCGCGCACAAGGTCCGTGAACTGGAAACCCGACCTGAAATCGCCTTTGAAAAAGACTTCCTGCGCTGGATGCTGTCGGACGGCGCCGGGGCGGTATTACTGGAAGCTCAGCCACGCGGAGCGCTGTCGCTGCAAATCCACTGGATCGAATTATTTTCATATGCGCATCTGTTGCCCGCCTGCATGTATTCGGGCGCAGAAAAAAATGCCGATGGCTCCTTGACCGGCTGGGCGGATTTGCTGCCGCAGCAATGGATTGAAAAATCCACGTTTGCGGTCAAACAGGATGTACGCCTGCTCAACGACAACATCGTGTCAATGACCATCGCCGAGCCGATCAAGGCGATCCAGGCCAAGCACCGGCTGACAAGCCAAGATGTCGACTGGTTCTTGCCGCATATGTCATCCATGTACTTTGCCAAACCCATGGCACAGCAATTAGCCGACATCGGTTTTGACCTCGACCCCGCCAAATGGTTTACCAACCTGAGCACGCGTGGCAATACCGGCTCGGCCTCCCCGTATATCATGCTAGATGAATTATTTCATTCGGGACGGATTGAAAAAGGACAGAAACTCTTGATGTTTATTCCTGAGTCAGGCCGTTTTTCCAGCGGTTTTGTTTATCTTGAGGCGGTATGAATGGATATTAACGACGTGCCGCAAGAAGGCAATGCCACCCTCGGCGGTGAGCGCAAGGCCATTTATGCGCGCAATGAACAGGGCCAGATGGTCACTGTGGCGTCGCGCGGCTGGGAAGTCGAAGAGATTGTGACCCAGCAAGCAGTCGATGCCCTCAAGGAGCAAGCCAGCGCTGCCTTGCAGCGCGCCAGGGCGGGCCTGAGTTCGCCACTGGAATACTGGATGTATGAAAAACGCATGGATATTGCCATCCTGGCCCAAAGCACCGGCTTATGGCAATGGCGCGTGCGCCGTCATCTGCAGCCGATGCAGTTTGCAAAACTTTCCGGCAAACTCCTCAACATTTATGCCGATGCCCTGGGCATCGACGTCGCACAGCTCACCTCCCTGCCATGACACAAACCACTGTAGCGCCTTCCGTTTCGACAGCGCCAGGCTTTCAGCACCAGCATGCAGCGCACTGCGAAAGCGGCGTCATTTCATCGCTGTTGCGTCATGAAGGCGTGGCCATTTCGGAAGCCATGGCATTCGGCCTGTCTGCCGCCCTGTCATTCGCCTATCTGCCGTTTATCAAATTGGCAGGCATGCCACTGATTGCCTACCGCATGCCGCCACGATTCATCATCAAGGGTTTGGCCAAACCATTAAAAGCCAAATTTGTCTTTGAAACCTTCAGCCAGCCCGACGCGGGGAAAAAAAGGCTGGATGAACTGGTCGCACAGGGCAAAGTCGTCGGCTTGCAAACCTCGGTCTACTGGCTGCCGTATTTTCCGGATGACATGCGCTTTCACTTCAACGGCCATAATCTGCTGGTGTACGGCCGCGAAGGCGATGATTACCTGATCAGCGATCCGGTATTTGAAACCCCGGTACGCTGCGCCGGCGCCGATTTGCAGCGTGCGCGCTTTGCCAAGGGTGTGCTGGCGCCCAAAGGCTTGCTGTATTACCCGCAACAGATTGACGGTCAAGGCGTGCAGCCTGAGGCAGTGCTGGCCGCGCTGCGCAAGAACTGCAAGATCATGCTCGCCCCGGTGCCGATCGCCGGCGTTCGCGGCATGCGCTTATTGGCGAAAAAAATCCGCAAGCTGCCCGCCGACGCGCCCGCGACCAAGGCATTTGTCGGCCACATCATCCGGATGCAGGAAGAAATCGGCACCGGTGGTGCCGGATTCCGCTTTTTATACGCGGCTTTTTTGCAAGAAGCGGCCCAGCTCACGCAGCGTCCGCAATTGGCACAGCTGGCCGATGAATTGACCGTGATCGGCGATGGCTGGCGTGCCTTTGCACTGGCCACCGCACGCATGCTCAAGGGGCGCGATCCGATGAACCCCGCCAGGCTGGCCGATTTACTGGCGGCCCAGGCCGACGCCGAAACGAATTTCTTTTCCGCCTTGAAGCGCGCGGCTCAATAATGCTCAGCTTGCAGGATGTGCATTTCCGTTATCCCGCTGCACCCCGTGCAGCACTGACGGGCGTATCGTTCGAGATCGGGCGCGGCCAGATATTAGGATTGCTGGGGCCGAATGGCGCCGGCAAAACCACCATCATCGCGCATCTGGCCGGCATGCTGCCGCTGCAGCAGGGACAGATCAGCGTCGATGGCGATTCACTGCAGCAGTCGAGACACAGGCATCCATCGCGGATTGCCATCGCGCCGCAGGAATATGCGTTTTACCCTACCCTCACGGTGCGGGAAAATTTGCAGTGCTTCGGCTCGATCAGTTCGACAAAAAACATTCAGGCACGTATCGAACGAGCGCTGGCCTTTGCCCAGCTGGAGCGTTTCAGCCAGCAAGCTGCGCGCACGCTATCCGGCGGCTTGAAACGGCGGCTCAATCTGGCCATCGCCACGCTGTCTGATCCTGACTATATATTGCTGGATGAACCGACCGTCGGTGTCGATCCCCAATCGCGCGCATTTTTGCTCGATGCAGTCCGGCAGCTGGCAGACAATGGCGTCGGCATCCTCTATACCTCGCACTATATGGAAGAAGTCGAAGCGCTGGCCGATCGCGTCATCATTATCGACCATGGCATGGTGCTGCGCCAGGGCAGCCTGGATGACTTGCTGGCGCAAGGCCAGCCGATACTCGATTTCTTGCAAACCGGGCTTGATCCTGCCTGCGTACAAGACACCTTGCGACGCTACGGAACCATGCCTTCCTCGCAGCAGTTGCTGCTCCACCCTGATTGCACGCCCAGCCAGGCCTTGAACGCTCTGGAACAAGCCGGCGCGCAAATCACCCATGCCGAATTTGGCCGTTTTGATCTCGAGCAGCTTTTCATGCAGCTCACCCAACGCTCATTGCGGGATTAATCGATGCTACTGGCCCTGATACGCAAGGAATTACTGGCCCTTAGCCGGGACCTGCATGGGCTTGCCGCCCTGTTTGTCCTACCCATCATCTTTATCATTGTCATGTCGATGGCACTAAAGGATGTGTATGCGCCCCATGTCGATAACCTGGCCTGGTCAAGCCTGGACCAGGATCAGGGCGCGTTGAGCAAATCGCTGCTGGCCCGATGGGAAAAGGACAATGGCAAGCCGGTTGCGCTCCCATCTGACTGGCAACAGGCGTTACGCGACGGCCGCCTCAAATACCTGATTAAAATTGAATCGGGTGCGTCCGCCGATCTGGCGCGCTCAGCCAAACCCGAGCATCAGCGCATTGTGCTGCTGACCGACCCGGGGATTGATTTTGGCGTCTTTGCTTCGCTACGCGCGCAAATTGAAGCCAGCACCACGGCATTGCGGGTCGAGAGCATGGTCAAGAAACAGCCGACCTTCGGAAAAGCCGGCAAGTTTGATGTCGACGCGCTTAGCGGCCGCCATGTTGCGAAAGCAGAACGGGTCAATGCCGGTCCGCGCCCGACGTCAGTACAGCACAATGTGCCGGCCTGGCTAGTTTTCGGCATGTTTTTTGTGGTCACGACAATTGCGGGCTTATTTGTCGAAGAACGCAGTTGCGGCGCTTTAAACCGTTTACTCAGCCTTGGCGCCAGTCCCATGGTGCTGTTATTGTCCAAGGTACTGCCTTTCATGCTGATTAACTGCCTGCAGGCGGCGCTGATGCTGGGCGTGGGCATTTATGTCATGCCCTTGTTGGGCGGCGATGCGCTGTCGCTAGTAGGCATCGACTGGATTGCCCTGGTGGCGATACTGCTGGCCATTAGCCTGGCGGCCATCAGCCTGGCCCTGCTGGTCGCCACATTGGTCAGATCACAGGCGCAAGCCTCGGCAATCGGGCCGATGATGAATATCCTGATGGCAGCTGTCGGCGGCATCATGGTGCCGACCTTGGTGATGCCGGCCGTAATGCAAAAATTATCGCAATATTCGCCGATGAACTGGGCTTTGGAAGGTTTGCTGGATGTCTTGCTGCGCGGCGGCAACTTGGCCAGCATCCGTATCGAAGCAGCGCAATTGTTCTTGCTCGCCTTCGCCTGCATCGGCTGTGCCTATCTAATTTTCCGCTTTAAAAAATCATGACGATCGATATCGAAGAATTGAAAAAGCTGATTCTGGAAGCGGCGGAAAAGGAGGCACCGGCCGACGGGCTGGACCCGGATGAAGTCTTGTTCGGCAGCGAGTCGCGCCTGGCGCTCGATTCGATCGATGCACTGCAAATATCGATGGCGATTCAAAAACGCTACGGGGTGCGCTTGAACGACAGCAAGGAAACCCGCCGGGCGCTGACCTCGGTAAACTCGCTGGCGGCATTGCTGACCCAGCCTGTCTAGGTCAATGCATCAGGTCTATCTCTCCGGTTTTGGTCTGGCTTCCAGCATGGGCGCCAATCTGGCGCAAGCGCTGCAGCAATTGCACCGGCCGCCTGCGCCACAAGCAAGAGCGATCAACGGGCTGGATTACGATACGCCATATCACGCTATCGAGCGCACCGCCACAGTGCCGGCAGCAAGCTGGTATGGGCGCTGCGAAAACCTGCTGCGCCAGGTCGCCGCAGAAGCCGGCAACAGCAACCGGACCGGCGCACTGTATATCGCCAGTTCTTCCCTCAACCTCGGCGCAATTGAAGCGGGAGAGCCGCATCCCGCCATGCTGCCCGGCGTTTTGGAGCAACTGGCCGGAATGCTTGATTGGCAAGGCCCTGTGTACTATATCAATACGGCATGCACCTCCAGCCTGAATGCGATCCTGGCTGCGCAAGATGCATTACTTTCCGAGTGCATCGACGATGCCTTGATTATTGGCCTGGAACTGGAAAACCGGCTGACCCTTGCCGGTTTTGCCGGCATGCAGCTGTTATCCAATCAGGAAAGCAAGCCTTTTGCCGCCGAGCGCAACGGCCTGGTATTGGGCGAAGCAGTCGCCGCAGTGCGCCTGTCCCGTCAGCCTGGCCGCTGGCGTATGCGTGGCGGTGCGCAAGTCATAGACAGCAGTCAAGCCAGCGGTGCCAGCGCCAGCGCGTATCACGCCATGCTGGCGCAAGCACTGACCCGCGCCGGGCTCGATCCCGGGCAAATTGACTTGATCAAGGTGCAAGCCGCAGGCAGTATCATCAACGATGCCACCGAAGCACAGGCCTTGTGCAAATTTTTTGCGCCGGTTCCGGCGCTGCTGTCGCTCAAACCGCTGATTGGCCATACGCTTGGCGCATCCGGCGCGGCCGAGATTGCCTTGCTGTTGGCCATGCTGGAGCAGCGCCAATGGCCAAATCCCGGGCATGCATGTGATGCTGCCTTAGCGGTCAAGCTTGCCGAAGAACCGCCCGAAAAAACCCGACATATCCTGGCTTGCATTTTGGGATTCGGCGGCAGCCACAGCTGCCTGGCCCTGGAAGATACAAACGCATAGCATGCAAACAAAGACGTTTACCATCAATGCCTGCAGCAATCACGCCCCGGATACCGACTGGCATGCGCAGCTCGTCACCCTGTTGGGCCGCAAACCGCGCCGCCTTTCGCGCTGGTGCGAGCTGGGCCTGTTCGGCGCTTTATCCTGCATCGGCAAAACCGGGCAAAGCCGTTTGCCGAACGATGTCGCCATCCGGGTCTACAGTGAATATGGCACGCTCAATGCAACCCATGCCGCCATGGCGCAGGCAAACGACCACTTGCCAATGCCTTTCACCTTCATGCAAACGCAGCCGGGCGCATTATTCAATGCGCTGGGCACGGCACTCGACTGGCATGGCGATGCCTACATGACAAGCTGCGGCAGCCGCGCACAAAATCAGATCGCGCTGCTGCAAGGCATTCAGCAATCCGCCTTGCTCGCCTGGGTTGATGAAGAACCGGAACTCATCAGCCGCTGGATCTGGCTTGAAAAAATAACCCTCGCTAGCGAACCGCACTGGCAGCATGTCGACAGCATCTTCCAGACCGCAGCCAATGCCCGCTGGCTGAAAATCGATGCGGAGCAACGGATTTATCAGGCAAGCTGATTATCACTTGAATTTTCCACTGCAGCACCGTGTTTTTCTTCCGGGAGCCTCGGCAGCAGTCAGGCAACATATGTTTTTTGCCTGCTGTAAGATCCTATAGATAAAAGATCGAGAGCGAGCGTGCAGCGGATGCATTTCTGGCCTGGCAAATCGCCGCAGCTGTTAGCCCAGGATGTGCCGGCGACAATATCAACTTTCAATCCCGGATCCACAATTGAATGACCAACCATTAACTGCTGGCCAGACTCCCGATTGCGCCAGGTGCGTTCATTATTACATTACCTATGATGTGCATTTTCCCTATGGCTGCCGGGCGCATGGCTTCAAGAGCCGACGCAAGCCGCAACTCGATGTGGCTGAAGCCTCGCACAGCGAATGCCTGGCATTTGAACGGCGTCCCAACAAAATTCCGTGAAAGGCAATCGCAGGCAGCATGCCGCCTGTAAGCCGCACGCCGACTTGTTCTGCGCGGTCGTGGCTGTGTTTTGGTGCGCATTCTGTAGCGTCCTCTGGGCACTCAATTGGCCGCGACTTTCATGGCCGGACGCTGTGATGCTGATGCTGATGCTGATGCTGGCAGCGGCCCGATCAGTCTGGCATTGGTGATCATCCCTTATCCGGATGTCTAAGCATGCTCTGTCCAGCCGGTTTAGCCCGTGGTGGTTAAATGGCGGTCTTGATGCCGTTTACCGGCGCTGGGTAGTCATGATTTGATCGCTGTTTGACTGATAGCGCTGTCGCAGAATGTGGACTCGTTTCACATACGCCTGAGTTTCGGCATAAGGCGGCACGCCGCTATGTTTTTGCACCGCTCCGGGACCTGCGTTATAAGCGGCTGTCGCCAGCGTGACATTGTTCTTGAATTGCGCCAGCAAGCCGGCCAGATAATGCACGCCGCCACGAATATTCTGCTCGGGAATACGGGCATCGGCCACGCCCACTTCACGCGCGGTGGCCGGCATCAGTTGCATCAAGCCGATGGCGCCCTTGGGTGAGCGGGCTTGCGCATTGAAGCCGGATTCCGCATGAATCACTGCGCGTACCAGCGCAGGATCAATGCCATATTTTTCGGCTGTCAATTCGATGACATCGCCGTATTCCTTGCGAAATAGCCTGGTTGCCTGCCAGTTAACAGTCGAGACGGGATTGCAGGCAAAGCACGACAAATCGACCACCGCATAGGAACCCTTGACGGGCGCCCGGTCGGAAAACGTCGTGACGCCGCCAACGCGATATTTGAATATTTTCGGTTTCGACTCGCCTGGCTGTAGCCGGCCACCATTGTAGCTGGCAAATGAGGCTGTACTTCCTGCGTCAAATCCATTCCTGTCCTGCCCGGCCTGGTCATTTCCCGCATAAGAAAATGACGCAAACAGCAACAGGCTCAGCGCGCTCAGGCAGACTGGGGTCAAATCAGGCCTCGATTGGAAAAGCTAGCTCATATTCAAACAACATGAACCGGCAATCGACGAGTATCAGCCGGTCCGGCTTGTCTTCCTATAATAAGCCAAGAATTCCATAAAGCAACGTTCCACCTAGCAAGAAGCGAGGAAATGGAGTAAAACGGCAAAAAATAACATAATGGCAAGTCGACCAACTACAACGACTGAGAAGTTATAGAAACCAATTGGGGTGAAAAATTAAACATAAACCAATCCAAGTTGGATAATTAGGCAGATTTTTCCTTGAGCGCCAAACGCGCAAGCCAGGATGCATTACTGAAAATGCAGCAAGCACTGGCGGATCGCCGAAGCTACGCAAGTAGGGCGGCACGGATGTCAAGTCTTGCATGCTTCACATGTGCTTGCATGCAAGGCAACCGGCAAGATCTGACTCTACTCTCGTATCCCTTTCTTCCCTACGCAAAATACCTTTTTCGCCAAAGCCTGCTATCGTTTCAAACTCGAACCATTACAGTTACTGGCAATAAGCGTTATGTCACGCTTTCTGGTGTTCCTGCAATTTTTCCTGTTGGGACTGATCGCCTTTCCCTTTAACCGGCCGGCCTTCACGCTATCTAGCCTGATCCTGGTTGGCGCAGGTCTGGTCGTGCTTTTCATGGCGCTGCTTGCGATGAAAATGCGCACCTTTTCAGTGCTGCCGGAACCCAGGGCGGAGGGTGAGCTGATTACCGACGGCATCTATCGGCTGGTGCGCCACCCGATGTATCTGGCAGTCCTGTTGTGTGCGGCGGCAGCTTGTGTCGCCTATCAGGCCAGCTGGAAATGGGGGCTATCCGGGCTGCTGTTGCTGGTGCTTGTCATAAAGATGCGGCGCGAGGAGCGCATGCTGTTGCAACGGTATGCCGGTTATGCCGCATACTGCGCACGCGTCAAGCGCATTATTCCCCTTGTTCTCTAGACTCAAAATAGCGGGCGCTGCACTGGCTTTTGATTGCTGGTCTAAAATGAGGTGCTTCGGACACTATCGACAGCCCCTGACATCTTGCATGCACTTACCCGGATTTGAACCATGGCCATGCTGATCGTGTTGGGTGTATGCCTGCTGTTTCTGGGCTGGATGACAGGCAAGCCTTATTACACCGCGTACCGGCGCAAAAAGCTGCGCCAGCAGCCGTTTCCGGCAGCATGGCGGGAGATCTTGCGGCGACGCCTGCCCTACTTTCGTTTGCTGCCCGCTGATTTGCAACTTCAGCTGAAACAGCACATTCAGGTATTCATCGCAGAAAAACAATTCATTGGCTGCGCCGGCCTCGATATCACCGATGACATGCGCGTGACGATCGCGGCCCATGCCTGCCTACTGATTCTCAACCGCAAAACGGATTACTATCCCGGTCTGGAACGTATTTTGGTGTATCCGGACGCCTTCATTGTGCCCAGTCTGGAAGCCGATGAAGCCGGTGTGCTGTCAGAACAGCGCAATGTACTGGCTGGCGAATCCTGGGGAGACGGACAGGTAATATTGTCCTGGCAAGACACCATCGATGACGCCAGCGTTGTCGACGATGGCAAGAATGTCGTGATCCATGAATTCGCTCACCAATTGGACCAGGAAAATGGCGTAGCGAATGGTGCGCCGATCCTGGCGCATGGCGAACACTATCGCCCCTGGTCAGATGTGTTTGGCAAGGAGTTCGACAAACTGCAGCAACAGGCAGGCACCGACCAGCATGCATTATTTGATGATTATGGTGCGCTGAATCCCGCGGAATTTTTTGCAGTGGTATCGGAAGTATTTTTTGAGCAGCCGTTGCAGATGGCGAACATGCATCCTGCGCTGTATCAGCAATTACGTCAGTTTTATCGGGTCGACCCGTTAAGCTGGCAGTAATGAAAATCATTTGGCCATTCAGGACAAGCGCGCCAATTTGCTGCGTCATACAAAGCAGACGGTAGCGATAAAGTGCTGGGCCATGTTCCCCGGCAGCGTACGTGTTTATTGTGTGGCGCGCGTTACCTTGGCGTACGCGTGCTTTCTTGCGCGCCTGATCCCGGTTTGCCATGCAGGTACTCGTCACTGGCCAAGCCATACTCCTGATCGTCTGCGGCCTGTACTGTTTGTGCCAGCTCTTCATGCTTGCGCGCCCGTTCCAGCAGCACAGTGACATTGGCAATTTTCCTGTCCACGGTTTCAGACAGCGAACCCACCGTCAATGGCTTTGGCAACATGAACTCGCCTGCCCTGGCCGCTTTTACCAATGGATCATATTCCATCAGCGGTTTGTCAGCGGGCAGCGATGCGGCTGCAAGCTGTTCGCGTATCCGGCACAGCCGCGCTGACAGTTCTTCAAGATCGCTTACCTGCATAACTTGACCTTTTCCCCAAAAAACAGCTGCCTGATTGATCAGACAGCCAGGCGGAATAATGGTTTCTGCTATCTTTTTTTACATTGGAAGCTTGAAAC
This sequence comes from Paucimonas sp., assembly GCA_036675285.1. GTDB lineage: Bacteria > Pseudomonadota > Gammaproteobacteria > Burkholderiales > Burkholderiaceae_D > Paucimonas. The sequence goes on from JAKFFK010000232.1 coordinate 21,548, forward strand.
GGCGCAAGCACATCGCCAGCCCACACGAGGCTTTGGCCTTTAAAATTTATTTTGCAGCCGCAGCTTGCGCGAGACGCAGGCATGCGTGATTTTGCGCACGCACACAGATCGACACCACACCGATTTTTCTTAACCGTCAAGTATCGGCAGAATCGGCAATCGGCGTGGCACCGCCGAAAAATCGTTCGATAAGCGGTTACTCAAGTCCTGCGTCTTGTATTTCACTACTCACATGCTTCAATGCCGCATGCTTGTGGTCCTGGACCTTACCCTTATATTTAAGCACCTGCCGGTCCAGCTTATCGACCAGACCATCGATGGCGGCGTACAGATCCTCGGCATAATGATCGACATGGAAAACGTTGCCTTTGACGCGCATGTTCACTTCTGCCCGTTGCCGCTTGTCTTTTTCTGCGGGTTTCTCAATCCCGAGGATGATTTCAATTTCAATAATCTGCTCAAAGTGACGAATAATTCGATCAAGTTTGCCCTCAACAAATTCCCTGATGGCAGGGCTGACATCGACATGCTGTCCGGTAATCAACAGGTTCATTTTTTTCACTCTTTTACGCAATTAGTCTGGGATGGACTGGCGCTGCATAAATGCAGGGGACGCCTGTCACAGTAGTCAGACGAAGTACCATCAATGAGGTTCACTGTTATAGCCAGGTAAGCGCTTATTGCACGCTTATTGCCGTATGCCATGGGTTGCTAGTCCTTGTGGAAACTCGGCAATCAGTCTTGTTTTCAATCCTGGCATTTGCTCGTCAATCGGCCACAAGTCCAGAGGGTATGCATTTTTTCCGGAAATAACTATTGTTTTTTGGCCTCAACATGCTGCCAATTGCCTCAGTTAGCCTCTAAAGGGTTAATTGCATTTGCAGATTACCCTTGGCGAGGCGGTTAGCTGAATTTTGTCTTGCGGCCAGTCTTGATGTCCAGCATATAGCGTATGCCATTTTCAGTGACCGGCATCTGGTCCGGCGGCTCGTCGCCAGCCAGCGCACCGAATACGACAGGTAAGCCTTCGCCCTTGCGCACCAGTTCATCCGCACGCTCATACACGTTGCGACAGCCGGTTTCCGCGATCAAGGATTGGACGATCGGGATTTTCCAGGCATCCACGCCGGCAGCCTGGAACTGGCATACCAGATAGCCTTTGAGGCCATCGAACCAGTCGACCAAGAGTCCGGGCAAACCATCTTCTTCGCCGAGCACCAGATGCAGCGGATTGGCCGGAGTGGATTTTTTACCGATAGCTGGTGCGCCGCGAGCAGCAACGGCGGCTTTCACGCGGCGCTTGATCAGTGCATGGTCAACCGGCTCGTGCTCGTCAAAGGTCCAGACGCGCGCGCATATTTGCGATTTCGGGCTGTAAGCGGCGCGCGCCAGAAATTTCCCGGAAGACGATTGCACCAGTGCAGTTACACCTGATTTGAGTTTTTCATGCGGCTTGCCATCTACCCGCGCCACCGCCGACAGATAAATCCACGGGTGCCGATCGAGCAAACTCTTTTCTTTGCCTTGTTTAATAGTAATGATCAGCATCAGAAATCCAGAATCAAAGTGCAGTGGTAAAAATCGGGAGCAATTGATGGTGCGGCAATCGCGCCGGACAACACGCAATTATGCCCGCATTAGCGTTGACATTCACTGCCGGATGCAACATATTGCCTGCAGCGCTCAACTCGCGCCCGCTTCCGATCAATACCCGTCTGGGAGCGCGATCGGCGCTGGTGCAATGCCGACTTGGCAAGCGTCAACGCACGCGCAGTTTTCGCATTAATGCCAGAAATTCGGTGCGCGAGTGCGCATCGCCAAGAATGTCATCGGCGGCAGCGCCGCCGGCATGGTCATCGGCATACTGTTCCGCAAGGTTTCTCCAGCCTTTGCCGGCAGCGAAACGGTTGAATTCTTCCGGCGCTTCAAGCACGATCAGCATATCGTCTTGCAGGCCGGGATCGCCAGGCCCAAAATCCGGTCCGGTATAGCCGAGCGTCCGCAGCCGCGACAGGATCTGCGCAATCAGTAACGGATCATCATGAAGCGGTTCATCTTCCATGGACGACACGAAATCGATATAAACGTCGATAATGCCGTAGCCTTCATTAAAGATCCATATACCATGCAGGTCCCAAAGGCGCCCCAGTGAGTCCATGGCACGAAACGGGCCGCTGAGCCGAATCACAATGTCACTGTCCATACGGTAGAGTACACCATGCACGCCGCAGCGGTAATGGAACGTTTGCAAATTGCCGGCCCATTCTGCCCCGAGGGCAAGCAAGCGCTTGTGCCGGCAAAATGTCATGGCAATACCTGTGGACAGTACAAGGGAACCGTAAAATAATTTATTAAATAACAATTATGCCAAAGAACAAGCGACCTACCCCAAGAAAATCCGCCCCTTCTCCCGAGCAGCAAGAAGAGGCATTGACGCATAGCCTGTATACCTTTGCCGTCGAGCTCGGCAAGCAGGCAGACAGTGGCTGGCTGAGCGATGCGGTAAAAAGCAAGACCCTCGAATTTCAAAAACTTATCAGGAAATGCCTTTCCCAGAAAAAAGACGATGTGCTGTATGAAGCGCTGGAACGCGCCCAAGCTGCCGCCGGCAGCGCCTACCAGCTTTTGAAGGCCAGCATCGAGGAAAGCGCGGAAATCATCCTGTGCCGGCGCGACCCGGGTCCCGATCTTGAGATCAATGCATTCGTTATCCCGATATTCGCGCATACCCGCGGCGGCCTCGATCGCGCACAATGTTTTCAGGATCAGCAGGCGTTTGAATTGCTGACGCAAAGTCTCCAGGAAGCGCAGCTGGAAAGCCAGGATGCCACCGTGGTACTGGTCAGCCATGCCTATCATCTCGATGAAATCGACGGCATCAGCTATAGCCAGCTCAATGAAATGATCCGTGACGCGTTTGCATCCATGACAGGCAAGAAGCTTACGGCAACGCCGGCGATTGACCGCAGCATGAGCGGCTGGCCGGAACACCACTTTGCGCCGGAAGACCTGGCTGTCGAGCTGCGCTTCTTGTTGGGGTTCACGCTCAAGTCGATGGATGACCCGTATTATCAAGTGCCGGAGGAAGAAGCCGCCGCGGACCGCTATTTCGCTATGCGCGCAGCACGGTTCCAGCACTGGACCCAGCAGGCTGCGCCGCTGGTGCAGCGTTGCCTGGTCACGCAGGGCCGCGATATCGAGCTTGATTTTCTGTACCAGGATCTTTTCCATGGCGGAAAAGAAAGAGGCATTGCCGAATACCACACGCTGGAAATGATGGCCGAATTGCACCATGGCTTGCAAATGCACGGCACACCGCCGGAAACCACCGAAGCCGTCATCGGCACAGTCGAAATCGACGGCGAGATAGTCTTGCGCGTCAATTTGTATGCAGCATCAGATGGTGCGCTGATTGCCTCTTCAGAAAAACTGCTGGGCGTGGCGTATGACTTGCAAAGCGAAGCCGAGGATGCGTACGATGCGCTGATGACCATCGGTGTGAAATCCCTGGCGCTGGCCGCCAGATTCGATGCAGATGGGCAGGCGGTTGACGTACGGCCATACCACCCTTGAAAAGCGTGTTATTTTGCTCTAGCACAGTGCCGGGTCCGGAAGTAGGTCCGGCGCTTGTGATATGCTCGCCGCCTTGGAATATAAAACGCACAATTGCTGTCAATGAATACGCCTAATCCTACTCCTGCCCCTGCCAACAATCCGGCCCAGGCCGCACGTGCGCTGCTGAAAGAATTTCAGGAAAAATTTCCTGCTTTTCGCGAATACCTGCCACTGGCAATCGGCATCGACAAGCAACTTGCCGAACGGTTTCCGGAAATCAGCCGCAAGGTATTGCGCATCGCGCTTGGCATCCATACCAGGTCACTGCGCTACCTGAAGGCGATGGAAAAAGCCACGATCAGGTTTGATCTCGACGGCAATAATGCCGATGAAGTCACAGAAGCACAGCGCGCCCATGCATCGGAGCTGCTGCGCGAACGCTTCAAGAAAGTTGCCGAGCAACGCAAGGCGCAGCGCGAGGAAGAAGAAGCCAGCCGCAAGCATGCCGAGAAGCTGAATCAGCTGGCAGCGAAATTTTCTCGCAGCGGCAGTTGACGGCAACCCGCATTACGGCGCCATCCAGCCGCTGGCAAGCGACCGGACGGGCTCGCCGCGCTACCTCGATTTCACTTACCAGGCACACCACGCCACTGTTCTGCGACGCTCGATAGCCTTGACGGGATGTCCGCCTGTCGGCCAATGGCAGGCAGTGCCACGGCCATTGGCCATTGTCAGGTTATTTGCATGTCTTGGCGCTTGATCGGGGCGGAGTAAAATCCGATGGCATGCCGCCGCCGGTGAATAAGGCCATCCGGCATGCGCCCAGGCGCACCGATGGCGATCGGCCATGGGCGGCGCTTGTCGGGTTAATTTATACAGGGGAGTCGGGATGAATATCGAGTTATGGGAGCTGGCCAGCTATGTAGTCACGGTCATCGGTTTGCCACTGGCGATTTTCGTTTTTTATCTGGAGCAGCGCAAGGAACGTGAAAACGAGGATGAAGAAGTCTACCAAATGCTATCCGATACTTACATCGACTTCATGAAGGTGGTATTGACCAATCCAGATCTGAAACTGCGCACCAAGGACCGCTTGACCGCCCCCACCGAAGAACAGCTTGAGCGCCTGACGGTTCTGTACGAAATGCTGATTTCCCTGTTCGAGCGCGCCTATCTGATTGCTTATGAAGATGACATGTCGGAAAAGAAGGCCCGGCGCTGGAAGTCATGGGAAGATTTCATGAGCGAATGGTGCAGCCGGCAGGATTTCCGGGACAGCTTGCCGAAACTGCTCGAAGGCGAGGATGAAGCATTCGCTGCCTACATCAGGCATCTGGCGCATATCGAAAGTGCCGAGAAGACGGGCTAAATCCGCCAGCGCGTGTCGGTGTAGCCGGCGGTTGCAACGACGCTGCCGGCGCCCGACAGCGATGCGGCATGTGTAACCGGCTTTTCCGCGCTAGCTTGCGCGCGCGGCGTTATCCAGCGCCAGCCGCGCCATCTTCAAGGCGCCCTCAAATGAAGTGGCCGCCGCAATGAACAAGCCGTTGTGACAAAACACCGCATCCGGCACGCCGCTCACCGCAGCCAGTTCAGCGGCCTGCAAGCCGGCCCAGGCGGCAGGCAAATCCTTGCGCGCCTCGAAAGTATCGGTGGTCGCCGGGACGGTATGCAGCATGTGGCGCTGCTCGGCTATGCTGTAGCTGATGACGAACAGTACGTTGGGCATCTCCTTGCGCACCACCGATGTCCACGGCAATGCCGCATTTTTCAGGAATAGCAGTCGACCGCCTTCGAGCCGCTCGGCCTGCCGCACCTGCTCAAGGGCCAGCATGCTGCCGACGCGGTACCTGACCTGGTTGACCAGCACATCCGCCATGAACATCATCGAACGGCGGAACTGACGCAAGCGCAGCTCCTCGGCCGCCGCCACGCTGCCGGCCCGTTCTTCTTCAAGCCAGGTTGAATTGAAACCGGAAACCACCGCCGACAAGCCATAGCCGCCCGGCGCGTTACGCGCCGCGCCGGTGTCGGACATATCCAGATACTGCACCAGGTCGGCATCGATTGCATACGCCATTTCCTGTGCATCCCTGGCAGCCAGGTCGCAGCCAAGGTAAGTCTGTGCGATGTGCGCCACGCAACGCGCGCCATATTCTTTCCACACCAGGCCGGCGCTGGCATACGTCACGCCGGACGAACGTGCGCCGGCAAAGCCCTTCTGGTGATGATCGAAGCGGCCGCTCTGCGGATCCCATATGCCGCCGACATCAATGGCAAAATCGGCTGTGCCAATCCGCGCCATGTCACGAGTACGGATCAGTTCGCAATCCGGAAATAATATGTCCAGTACCGTCACGGCCCAGACATCGTCGGCGTGGAATTTTCCAGAGTGGGTGGCAATGATCACGAATCAATTAATCCAGAGTAAGTCAGGCTGCATAAACTAAACGGCTACCGGACAGGCGGACTGCGCGGGTAGAAAAAGGGTATGGGAAGCATACCCGAAGATGCCATGCAATACATCAACAATCGGCTTAGGGGTTTTGCTGCATCGACTTCTTGACCGCATCGGCAATCGGCGTTCCGCCATTGCGACCGCCGCCCGCATCCTGCGGCATCTTTCCGACCTGGCGCGCCGTATCCGACTGCTGGTCCAGATTGACTTCTTCGGCCACGTAAAACCGCCCATCATCAATGCCGTCATCCGCCGATTTTGACAGTGAAGCATCTGACTGTCCTGCGGTATCCACTGATGATTCGCTCTGGTCTGTAGCGTCCGGCGACGATGCTTGCTGCGTTACGGATGGCTCTGCCTGACTGTCGTCCCAGCCTTCGGATCCGGCAGCATAGTCCGAACTCGACATAGCGTCGTCATTACCGGAATTGACTGGGGCGTTTGATGACGGTCGTGCGGCATCCTGCGGATATGTCGGCGGCTGACCAGTCTGCCCTTTGGCAGCACCAGAGCCTTTGGATTGCTCAATATTTTCCATGATGAATCTCCGTATTTATATCGCGCCAACCGTCACCGGCCAGCATTTCCGGCTATTTGCAAGCCGCACTCTGATAAGGTTTCAGAGTGCAAGTTGGGCGACAAGTTGCGCAGGCTGGATAAGGGCTAATCTTGCATAGTGCCCGAAGTCATCCAGCACCATCAAACATGGCTGAACTGTCAGGAAAATTTGCACTCTACCGAAACACATGCCCACGTGGAGAAAGCGACATGGATGTAGAAGTCATTTACCAGCAGCCCGATGGCACGCAAACCATACTTGGCATCCGACAATTAAGTCACATGCCGCCAACCGGTGAACCGTTTCATCTGGATGAGCACCAATATGTGGCACGATCATACGCCGGTCCGGATGCCGCAGGCCGCTATCGCTTGTTCATCGAAGACGATCAGCCAGGCGCAACCAGACATTGAATACCGGCACGACACGGGAATCGTGCGCTATTGCC
>JAKFFK010000003.1:0-28440 GCA_036675285.1 Paucimonas sp.
CCGGCAAGCCCGTTGCCATAAGCAATGCATAAAGCATCAACGATTGAAGGCGCTTCGCATATTTCATAATTTCCTCAAAAGCCCAAAATAAGAATTCAGCCTACCTGCCGCAACTGAGCGCTCTTTGCAATTTCCGCGCAAACTCACGACGTTTCCATTCCGTCAAAAACCGCCCCACATCGACCCGGAGGCCATCTGCTTCCAGGCCAATCAAATCCTGCCGCAACACCGGCCATACAATTCGTGTCGCATGTGCATCCAGCATGAAGCGCTGCGACTGATCGGACTGGATAAGTCCACCTGCAGGCAACCTTCGTCCAGAACAATCCGCTCGCAATCGGTCGCATGCCGCGCATAATGCACAAACGCCAGTGCTACCGCTGCCATTTTCAGGATTGAAAACCCCAACACATACTAGGCGCCGCCGACCGTGAAAAATGCCGCCGCCGCCAGCGAAACCATGCACAAAAGCAGATAAGCCAGCCTCAGCTGACGCGGTGCAAGCGAGCAATTGCGCTTTAAAATCCATTCACGCGTTGGCATGACAACCCGCCGTTCCAGCCGAAACACAGCGCGCAACCTGGCCAACCTATAACCGGAAGAGTATAAGTCGGAACGACCCTAGTTATCAAGTGGAAAAGCATTCCCACCGTTAAGCATTGTCAGCATGACGCCTCCCAAGACAGCACGATTTGATTGCCAATATATCCAGCCGAATCCCGGCCGGCATTGCCTTTGGAGGCGGTCGCGGACCGTTTACAGCAGGCATGATCTATTTTTTGCGTAAATCCAGCCGAATAATGGCTTCGCCGCTGGCGGTGGTGCGCTGCACCGGCCTGAAAGCATGCCCGTAAATGATTTCGAACGTCAATCCGATCCGGCCATCCGGACCACGGCCTTGTTCCAGCGCTGCCTGCATGCGCCGCCATTCCGTTACGCCAGTCAGCCCACGGCGGCGGTTGGCAAGCGGATTGCCGCCACAGGCGCGCACATCCGCCAGCAGCTTGTCGGCCGATGCATATGTCACGGTGATGGTTTCCATATCCATGACCGGCGTGGAAAATCCGGCATGGATCAGCAAGTCGCCAAAATCATGCATGTCGACAAATGGCAGGGTATGGGGCGCAGCATCGACGGCGGAAAATGCGGCCCGCACTTCCTTGAAGGTATCCGGGCCAAAGCAGGAAAACATCAGCAAGCCATCGGTGCGCAATACCCGACGCCATTCGGCAAACACCTGGTCCGGCTGCGGATGCCAATGCAAGGCCAGGTTCGACCAGACTAGATCCACCGCATTACCGGCGAGCGGCAACCGGGCAAAATTACCGGCGACCAGCATCGGCGCGTCAGGCCGGCCAGCTCGGATGGTTTCCGGCAGCCATTTTGTCAGCAGACGATTGACCGACGACATGGCGCCGGCATGCTGGTCACGTGCGACTGCCAGCATGGCCGGGGCCGCGTCCAGTCCGATGATGCGCGCATCTGGAAAGCGGGTTTGCAAGGCTGGCAAATCCGCCCCTTCGCCGCAACCGGCATCCGCAATCCACTCCGGCGCAAGCCGGACCAGAGCCAGGCGCTCATGCATGCGCTGGGCGACTTCGCGGCGCAGGAATTGCGAATCGATGACCCGCTGCGGCCTGGCAAAGGATTGCCGTACGCAAGCCAAATCAATCGGCGCACTGGCTTGCGTCATGTTATTCGGAGAAGGAGGTAATGCCACGGCAGGGGTCTGTCAGGTTGAATGCGATAATAGGAAATTCTCTTTCATCCCGCCAATTGGTGCCAGCATCATGAAATTGCATTCTAGTTTACACGCTTGAAGGCACGATTGCCCATGCTTTCCCAATATTTGACATGGCCGCAGCGCTGGCTCAGGTGCCTGCCGCACCTCGTGCCGTCGTCCTGCGCATTGTGCGGCGCAGCCCATGATGCGGCCATTTGCGGTCCATGCCATCAACAGTATTTCAAGACAATCCGCCAGCGCTGCCGGCAATGCGCGGCCGCGCTGAGCGATGCAGCTGCCGGCACCTGTGGCGCCTGCTTGGCACAACCGCCGGCGTTCGACGCCACCGTGGTTGCCGCCGACTATCTGCCGCCGGTGGATCAACTGGTGCTGGCGCTGAAATTCGGCAGCCGCCTGGCTTTGGCACCCTTGTTTGCGCAATTGCTGCGTGATGCTCTGCTGCAAAACCCGTCCGGTGCAGCACCGCTGCCCGAGTTGTTGACGGCGGTGCCGCTCGGACCGCATCGATTGCAGGAACGCGGTTTCAATCAAGCGCTGGAAATCGCCAAGCCACTGTCGCACCTGCTTGGCGTAACACTGGCGCCGCGACTGGTGCTGCGCCTGCGCGACACGCAGGCGCAATCGCAATTGCATTTGCGGGATCGGCATGACAACCTGCGCCAGGCATTTACCGTTTCGCAAGAATTTTTGACAACCGTGCGCGGCCGGCATATCGGCGTGGTCGACGATGTCATCACCACTGGTGAAACCTTGCATGAACTCGCGACCACATTGAAGCGCTTTGGCGCTGCCCGCGTAAGCAATCTGGTGTTTGCCAGAACCTTGCCCAAATAAAAGGAGTCCGTCTTGTTTCACGTGGTCCTGGTTGAACCCGAAATACCGCCGAATACCGGCAATATCATTCGCTTGTGTGCCAATACCGGCGCCCAGCTGCACCTGATCGAGCCGCTCGGCTTTCCGCTGGACGATGCAAAAATGCGCCGCGCCGGACTCGACTATCATGATTACGCCACGATGCAGGTGCATCGCAACTGGCAAGCGTTCATGGACAGTGCCGCGCCTGACCCGGCCCGCATGTTCGCGCTGACCACGCACGGCGCCACGCCGTTTGCAGCGGTGGCATTCCAGCCCGGCGATGTATTCGTATTCGGATCGGAAACCAAGGGCCTGGATCCCGCGCTGCGCAATGCATTTGCGCCGGCGCAGCGGATTCGCCTGCCGATGCGGCCCGACAATCGCAGTCTGAACCTGTCCAATACGGTGGCAGTCGTGGTGTATGAAGCGTGGCGGCAAAACGGCTTTGCCGGCGGTCAATAACGAGCCGATCGGTTGGCCCGTAATTGTTATAATGACGCCTCCATACAGGCTCTTTGGCGTGCCCGCCTTTGCCGGTATGGGCTTGGCAATGCGCGAACCCTGCGTCCAGCCCACCCTATTTTGAAAGCCGATCATGTATTTGCGTCTTGCTTCCGCCGTTGCCGCCGCCCTGCTGCTCGCGACTGCCTCCGTTCATGCCCATGACTACCAAGCCGGTCAGTTGCGGGTCGACCATCCGACTGCACGCCCGAGCAGACCCGGGCAACCGAGCGGCGCTGCTTATATGACGATCGAGAACAAGGGTGAACACGCAGATCGGCTGATCGGCGCCAAGTCCAAAGTCGCCAAAAAAATCGAAATCCATTCCATGACCATGGATGGCAATGTGATGAAAATGCGGCAAGTCACCGATATCGAAATCAAGCCCGGCACCACGGTCGTGATGCAGCCGGGCGACGGCTACCACATCATGCTGATCGGCTTGAACCAGCCACTGAAGCCGGGCGACAAGTTCCCGATTTCCCTGCAATTTGAAAAAGCCGGCCAGCTTGAGTTATCGGTGTGGGTGGAAGACAAAACTGCCGGCAACAAGCAACCGCCACCAGCGGCAGCCGGCCATCAACACTGATCGGACGATGCCATGCGGCGATTGACTCTTGGACTAGGCATGTTTTGCGTCAGCCTATGTGCGGCGGCGCATGTAACGCTGGAACAGCAAAGCGCGGTAGCCGGCAGCTATTACAAGGCCACCTTGCGCGTCAGCCATGGCTGCGACGGCAGCGCGACCAGAGCCGTAACCGTGTTGTTGCCCGACGGCTTTCAGGGCGCAAAACCAATGCCGAAACCTGGTTGGCAAGTGAGCGCCACGCTGAGTCCGCTGGCCAAACCTTATGTCAGCCATGGCAAACCGGTCAAGGAAGAGGTCACTACCATTGCCTGGCAGGGCGGCTCTTTGCCGGCAGGACATTTTGATGAATTTTCCTTGTTCGGCAAACTGCCGGCAAACGCCGGCAAGATTTATTTCAAGATCCTGCAAGAGTGCGAGTCTGGCAAGAATGAATGGTTTGCCACTCCCGATGCCGGCAAATCGCTGCGCGATTATCCGCAACCGGCGGCCGAGCTGAGGCTGACCAAGCCGGACCACGCCCATCACCATTAAAAATTCCTGACGTCACCGCGGCCAACGCCGGCTACATCTTCTCTAGCTGCAGCGTCGCGCGTATTTCTCCGGTTACTAAGCCGCGCAGATTCGTCAATTGAGGCTGTGCCCATGCAGCCAGAGCGCTAGCTCGGGCCTGCGTCAAAACGCCCAGTTGCGCCAATGCCGACACGGTAGCCGGATACAGCGCACGCGCATTGCCGTCGGCCACCTTGATGGCAAGCCCCAGCCCGGCCGAGCGAATCCCGATCGCCTGCACGCCTTCGGCGCCACCCTTGGCGACCCAATCGCCAAGCGCCGATTGCATCAATGCCAGATCAAAACGTCCGCTGCCCGACACCATTTCGGGATAGGTGGTCATGGCCTGGTAAAGCCGCGCCAATGTCATGCCGTACACGACATCATTTTCACCCTGCGCCAGCCGCGCATAGGCATAGGCCAGACGCGCCAATGGCATCGCATAGTTGGGGGCGGAGCAGCCATCGGTGCCGATCACCAGAGCGCCTGCATCGACGCCGGAAAAATAAGCGACGCTGGCGCGCACCGCTTGCTGCAACGGATGCGCCGGGTTGATGTAATCGTCGAGCGGATGGCCATGCTGCACGCAATAGGCCAGAAACCCGGCATGCTTGCCGCTGCAATTGTTGTACAGCTGGTTGCAGTTGTCGCCAATTGGCGCCGCCTGGCCGGTGGCGCCCTGATGGAACGGCGCATGGCATCCGCAACGCAGCGCCGATGCATCACAACCAATCCGATCGAGCATTGCCTGGACGGCGGTGACCTGTTGCGGCTCGCCCGAATGACTGGCACACAGCAATGCGGTTTGCTGCAGGCTGAAGCCGAATTTTTCCAGGCCGCCATCACGCACAAAGGGCGCAGCCTGGAACGGTTTCAGGGTGGAACGGGTGAAGGTCATCCATTCTGGATCGCCGGCCTGATACAACAGTGCGCCATGCACGTCGACCACGGCGACCGCGCCCAGGTGCAGGCTTTCCACGCACTCACCGCGTGTGACTTCGGCCAAGCGGGCAAGCTGCATGATGGCAATCCTTCCTGTTGCTGTTGCTGATGCTGATGCTGCACAGCCATGCCGTGACGAAGCAGGCATGCTGACACTTGATGCTGACCGGGCCGCCGCCGCAGGCAGCCGTCATGCACACGGCAATGCTGCCGTCGAACGCTGGCAAAACCCGGGTGACGCCCGACCTTTAGAGCATATGCCAGCCAGCTTAAAAAGCAATCGCGCAAGAAAAAAGCCGCAGAAAATTTCTGCGGCTTGAACTTATACCCGTCCTGTATGCGTGGATATCACACAGCGGCGTGGATATTACACAGCAAGCGGCTGCGGCAAGCGGGCGTTGACTTCCTTGCGGTAACGGTTCAAATCCTGCACTGTTTCAAATGTGCGCTCGAACAGCAGCGACATGTTGTGCAAGATCCGGTCGACCACTTTCTGTTCCCAGCTGCTATCGAACTTGATCTGGCCATCCAGCCAGTTCTCCAGCCACTCGGGATCCGGCAGGCGGCTTTGTACGGTATCTTTTGGAAACAGCGACTGATTCACATGCAGATTGGTTGGATGCAAGGGTTTCTCGGTACGACGGGCAGAGGCCATCAATACCCCAATCTTGGCAAACGACGAGCGCGCCGAATCGCCTTTTTCCGTCAATGCCTTTTTCATGTAGCGCAAATAAGCGCCGCCATGACGTGCTTCATCCTGACTGATGATCTTGTAGATATGCTTGATGACCGGCTCGGTATGCCAGTCGGCTGCGCAACGGTACCAGTGGTTCAAGCGGATTTCGCCGCAAAAATGCAGCATCAGGGTTTCCAGCGCCGGCGCCGGGTCAAATTCGAAGCGCACATTGTGCAATTCTTCTTCGGTCGGCACCATGTCAGGCCGGAAACGGCGCAGGTATTCCATCAATACCAGCGAATGCTTTTGTTCTTCAAAAAACCATACGGACATGAATGCAGAAAAGTCGCTATCACCACGGTTATCACGCAAAAACATTTCGGTCGCCGGCAATGCCGACCATTCGGTGATTGCATTCATCCTAATGGTTTGTGCCTGCTCGTCGGTCAGTTTGGACGCGTCAAACTGCGCCCATGGAATATCAGTTTCCATATTCCAGCGGACTTGTTCGAGAGATTTAAACAATTCTGGATACAACATACACGCACATGCCTTTTAAATTGAGTTAAGTAGTTGATTTTACCAAGAAAAGCCATGTCCCGGGCAGCTTAGCGCAAGTCGTGTTATGCATGCACATGGGAAATCGGTTTTCCAAAATGAAAGAAACCGCAAAATGATGCCGCGTCCCTGCATCTTCCCGCGAGAATAATGGCATTATGTCAGCAATTGTCGCCTGTGCCCGGACCATTCGTTTCCAAATGCGCAATGCTCCGTCGTGCTTCCCGCGCTGGCAAATGGGCTACCTGGCAAGAGCCCGACCGTAAAAATACTATATGTCGACGCTTGCAACGTCTCAAAGAATGTGCAGGAGTACGGCCCTCGCAGCATGCTGAAAACTTCCTGAATTGAGCGCAGTGCGTGCTTCAGGCCAGCGTTCCGAGCCGTTTGATCAATTCATCAAGCAATTGCACCATGCCGAGGCGATGATGCAAGTAATATTCAGCCGCAGTTGTGTCGGCCCGCTCAATCCGCACCGATAGCAAGTCTGCCCGCTGCAGTCGGAACACATCTTCATCGGTAACATCGTCGCCGACATACAGCGCACTGCTAGCGCCGCTGGCAGCCATCAGCCGCTCGAACGCCACTCCTTTATTAATGGTATTGGACGGCATCAGGTTCAACACGCATTTGCCGCCCATCACATGCGCAGACGGCGCCACTTGCTTGATCAGGTCTATTAATTGCGCTTCGGAATATACGCGGTCACGTGCCAGCCGATAATGTATTGAAAGCGAACAAGCTTTGTTTTCCAGTCGAATGCCGGGATCAAACCGTTTTTTATCGCTCAAGGCTGGTCTCAGTGCCTCTGCCCATTCAAGACAGGTTTTTTCATAGCCTGCTTCCAACTGGTCTGAACCGGGCATGCCTTCCAGGCCGTGGTTGCCGACAATGAAATGCGGCTCGAAATCAAGACGCTTTTCGACATCAGCCACAGAGCGGCCGGTAATGATCGTGACAGGCGTCAATGTCGCCAGCGTCGCCAACCTGCGTGAAATCGGCACCGGCATGAACACCCAGTCCGGCTCCTTGACGATCGGCGCCAGCGTGCCGTCAAAGTCGAATCCGCACAACATGCCGGGCTTTACCAGTTGATCGAGACGCTGCGATGCAAATTCAAAAAATGGCAAAGACATTCATGCCTCCCGTTGGATTGACGGCGCGCCTTGCGCGCCAATTTTCTGCATCAACCGCTCACGCTTGCGCAGACGCGCCGCATCCAGCAACATGCGCGCGGCCCAGCGATAGACATTGAATTCCTGGACCAGCATGCGCATGCTGCGCATGCGCTCACGCTGCTCGGCAGCTGGCATGCTCAAGCCGCGATACAAGGCGTCGGCGCCCTGTTCAATATGGTAGGGGTTGATGATTAGCGCCTCGTGCAATTCACGGGCGGCGCCGGTGAACTGGCTCAACACCAATACCCCGCGTTCGTCATTGCGCGCGGCAATGAATTCCTTGGCCACCAGATTCATGCCGTCATGCAGGCTGGTCACCATACAAACATCAGCAGCCCGGTAGTAGCGCTGCAGCTGTGCCTGGTCGTGATGTTCGGCCTTGAGCACGATTGGTCGATAGGCGCCGCTGGAAAAGCGCTGATTGATACGCTGCGCCAGGCTGCGCACCCGCGCCTCGAAATTCTGGTATTCATCCAGCGACGAACGGCTCGGCGCAGCAATTTGCACGAACGTGAATTTTCCGATCATGGCCGGGAACAGTTCCAGCATGCGCTCGACTGCCTGGAAGCGTTCGATGATGCCCTTGGTGTAATCCAGACGATCCACACCGATGCCCAGCAAGTGGCCGGCGGAAAGACCGAGTTCCTGGCGGATCGCGCTCTGGCACTGCGCGACGCTTTCGTCTGCCGCAGCATCGGCTTGTGGCCATGCAATCGAAATCGGATAATGTTCAATCTGCGTCAATTGACCGCCATGGGAAATGGTCGACGCTTCCGCTTCAATGCGCGTTTCCAGAAAACGGTCGACTGTTTCCAGAAAATTTTTCCGGTGAAACGGCGTATGAAAGCCGAGTATGGTGCTGCCGAGCATGCCTTCCAGAATTTGTTCGCGCCACGGACAAATGCCGAACGATTCCGGATTGGGCCAGGGAATATGCCAGAAGGTGATGATGGTTGCCTTAGGCAACACATCCCGCACCATCTTTGGCAATAGCGCGAAGTGGTAATCCTGCACCAGCACCACCGGATTATCAGTGCGGGCTTCCTTGATCACGGCATCGGCGAAGCGCTGGTTGACCGCCACATACTGATCCCAGTCGGACGACCGGAACACTGGGCGCACATGCGCGATATGACACAGCGGCCATAAGCCTTCATTGGCAAATCCATAGTAATAACCGCGTTCTTCTTCCTTGCTCAGCCATACCCGGCGCAGCGTATAGCTCGGCTGCCCGGGCGGCACCTGGACCCGGTCGTGGCGATCGACCACCTGGCGATCTGCCGATCCACTGCCATGTGCAATCCAGGTGCCGGAACAGGCGCGCATGACGGCTTCGACCGCCGTCACCAAGCCGCTGGCCGGGCGCCTGATCTCGATGCCACTGGGCGTCGCTTCATGAATATACGGCTCGCGATTGGATACCACCAGCACCTGGTCGCCAGCCAGTTCACGTTGCAGTAACTCACGCAATTTTTCCGGCGTCCATAATTGCGAGCCGTTATCCTGCCCTTGCCGCTCCAGGTTCAGATCATGCAGCAAGGCGCGCAAATCGCCGATCAAGGGGCGCATTTCCGGCGCCGCCGACGATTGCGGCTGCAGCAAATCGCCATGCAGCATGCTTTTGACTGCGGCAATCCAGCCGCGCCAGCTGACATGCGCAATGAATACCGTAATGAAAGAAATCACCACTGCCAACAGCGCAAACAGTGAAATAACGTATTTTTTGGTATCGGTGCTGCGCCGCTCGATGAAGCTCATGTCGTGCACCAGGATCAGGCGACCGATTTCTTCGGACTGCAGATGGACACTGCTTTCAGCGACATGCACCGATCCTTGCGGCAAGCTGACTAGCGACTGCGCCGTGCCGCCCTCCGTCTTCTTTTCCCAGCAGCCAAGCGACGCCGGATAAGTGGCGGTCTTGTACAGGAGCGTGCCGCCGGGATCACAAAACGCGATCGCATACAGGCGCTCATCTTGAATCGCACGATCGAACAGCTGGCCTATCCTTTTGCGCGCTTTTAACGGAACGGATTCCTGTAACGGCGCTTCCATTGCACCGGCCAAAAACTGCGAGCGGATATCGAGGTCGCGCACAAACCAGCGCAAGGTCAGATTATCGATCAAGGGCACCACCGCATAGGCAAACAATCCAAGCACCAGCGCCAGCGGGACAATGAAGCGTAGCGAAAGGCGAAAAGAACGAAGTTGCAAAGCGTATCTCCTTATTTACTCCTGTGACGGCGCCAGCATGCGCAATGCTTGATTGCGAAGGGCCCTGCCGCAAACCGGGCGCTGTGAAAAGCGCCGATATCAGGAAGGTGCGAGGCACTCAGGTGCCGCACGTAAACGCTGAATTTTTCAGCATGGAAAGAAAAAAAGCCCCCGGGGAAACGGGGGGCTTAAAAAGGCCCGGTAAAGCCTTCATCGCATTATTCTGCGCCGCTTGACAATGCATTTCGCGATCGATCAGCTGCTGATCGTGCTGGATGCATGCTAGTTACCAGCGGGCATTTCCATAGTGCATGAGGGAGCTTAGTGGAAACTTAAAAATGTGAATGCTGCGGGAAAAAGTGATGAAATAAATGGAAACAATGTCTAAAAAATGCCACTTTTATTATTAATTACATACTTTTACATGAAGATTTGCATTTTTTAAGTATCAGCAAGCATTAAGCACCAGCAAGCATGACTTGTTGCGAGATGGCAAAAGTCACTCTGACTTGCAAGCCGCCAATTGAAGCATTGCCCAATTCGAGCCGGACCTGGTAACGTTCCGCGATAGCCTTGACGATAGCCAGTCCTAGGCCGCTGCCATTCTGGGTGGTGCCGGGCACACGATAGAAACGGTCGAATACCCGCTCGCGGATCTCCGGTGGAATCCCTGCACCTGAATCTTCGATGGTCAGAACGGCATGATCTTGATCAATCGCAGTGGCAATCAGGATCTGACCATACGCCGGGGTATACCGTACCGCATTGTCGAGCAGGTTACGAATCAGCATGCTCAGGCTTTCAGTTTCGACATTCACCCGGGCATCGGCCAATGCGTCATAGCGCAACACGATATGCCGGCTCGCAGCCAGCAGTGCGACATCGTCGGCTGCCTGCGCAACACAGGCAAGCAGTGCAGTCGATACCGCCGGGGCTGGCTCAGGCAACGGATCATGCCTGGCCAACGCCAGCAATTGTTCGAGCAGGCGGGCTGCGCGGTCGACGCCGCCTTGCAGACGGCCGATCGCCTGCTGGCGCGCGGCCTCGTCCTTGGCGCGCGCCAGCGTCTGCACCTGCAGCTTGAGCGCTGTCAGCGGCGTGCGCAATTCATGGGCGGCATCGGCGACAAAGCGTTTTTTCGACTGCAATGCCTGCGCCATGCGGGCCATCAGTGAATTGACTTCGGCGACCAGGCGCGACACCTCCTGCGGCACGCCGGTGCCGGACACTGGCGTCAGCGAATCGGCATTGCGATTGGCAAGGTCGCGGCCGATCCGGTTCAACGGCTCCAGCGCGGAGGTCACCACCCACCATGCCGTCACCAGCAACAGCAGCGACACCGGGATGATCGGCCATACCGAACGCAAGGCCAGCGAGATGGCGCGGTTGCGCCGGGCATCGAGCTTCTGCGCCACCTGGATCATGCGGGTTTCGTTTTTCACTCCATACACGCGCCACTCACCATTGCCGAGGGTGACATTCGAATAACCGAGCAAGCCCTGGTTCGGCAATATCCGGTAAGGCCGCGATTGATACACGCGCGCGCCATCATCGGTCCAGACCTGAATCACGAATTCGAACGCATCATCGTAATCATTGCCATGTGGCGAGGAATACCATTCTTCCTGCTGAAAGCCGCTGTCCTGCAACGCCAGTGCCATTTGCTGCATGTGATAATCGAACAGCTTGTTGGCTTGTGTCATTGCGGTGCGAAAGGAGGCGATAAACAGCACCAGGGACGCAACGACGATTGCCACGCCGAGCAGCAGTATCAGGCGGATGCGCAGCGAGCGCATCAGTTCTTTTCCACCATATAGCCCAGGCCGCGCACATTGACAATGAATTGCGCCCCGAGTTTTTTGCGCAAACCGTGGATATAAACTTCAACGGCATTACTTTCCACATCGGCAGACCAGCCGTACAAGCGCTCTTCCAGCTGGCTGCGCGACAGGATGGCGCCCGGCCGAGCCACCAGCGCATCCAGAATCGACCATTCGCGCGACGACAGCAGCACCTGGCTATCGCCGATCAATACTTGCCGAGTAGCGCAGTTGACGGTGACCTCGCCATGACGGTAAATGGATTCGACGCCGCCCCGGGCACGCCGCACCAGTGCATGCAATCTTGCGATCAACTCTTCCAGATCAAACGGCTTGAGCATGTAGTCGTCGGCGCCGCTGTTCAAACCGAGCACGCGTTCGGACACCGTGTCACGGGCGGTAAGCACCAGCACCGGCATGCTGCTCTTGCGGGCGCGCAAATTGCGCAATACATCAATGCCATCTTTTTGCGGCAATCCCAGGTCCAGCAGCAAGGCGTCATAGGTGCCGCCGGTAAGTGCAGCTTCGGCCGCCAAGCCATCCTGAAGCCAGTCGACGGCAATCCCTTCGCCTTCCAGCGCGATCTGGATATTCTCACCGATCATGATATCGTCCTCGACCAGAAGTACCTTCATGCGTCCTCTTTGGAAAATACAAAATAAAGCGGGTTAGCCGCCAACAGTGCGTCTGAATTGTAGGCGCGCATGCTTGCTTGCCGCAAGTCCGCCTTGTCATTTGCATCCTGATAATAGAATGCAGATAGCAATCGCCGGAGGTGGCACGCAAGCCGGCGGAACCACTTTGGCACAAGACGCCCAATGCTGTATTCAGGTAGACTAAAACAGGAAAGCGTTTCTGTCATGTAGAAAAATCCATGTATGGTTTTTTCTGCATGGCAGAGTGTCCACTTCCCGGATGTGCCATCTTCCCACCGGCCGCCCCAGAGCGCCCCTACCGATTGTCACCACAATGAATCTTATTTGCCCTGTTTCCTGCACCGCATGCTGGCATAAGATGCAAGCTGCTTTGGCCGCAACAAACCGGCGTACACGCGTCTGGATGGCCGGGTGCGCATGCGCAGTGCTGGCCGGGTGTGTCACGCCGCCAGCAGTTGTCCAAACCGGCACAAAGCCATCTGCCACGCCGCACACCCAGGCACAGGCTGCTGCACCGACCCCATCTGCAGATGCGATAGACAGTAACACAACGATAAAAATTGCCGCGCTGCGCAACTGGACAGCACAACAGGATCGTTTGTATCAGGTGGCAGCACCGCTATTGATCAAAAATGCCGCGCTATGCAAACGCCAGGCGCGCCATCTGCTCGGGTTTACCGCAAAAACCAAGTATTCGTATTCAGCCGAGCTGGCCGATGCAGCCCAGGCCGGCATTGGTCTGGATGAAAGGCTGCGCGTGATGAATGTCTTGCCGGGCAGCGGCGCTGAACAAAGCGGTCTGCAGCGCGACGATATTTTGCTTGCGGTAGACAACAAGCCATTACCGCAAGGGGCGAAAGCTGATCACGCAGCGGGCGAAATCATCAGCAAGGCGATGAAAAACCGCAACAGCCTCAAACTCGCGCTGCTACGCGGCGCCGAGCGCATCGAGCGCGATGTGGCGCTCACCCATGCCTGTGCATTTGGCATCGAACTGGGCAACAGCGACGACATTAACAGTTACTCGGATGGTTACCGGGTGATGATTACCCGCGGCATGCTCAACTTTGCCCGGTCCGAGGAAGAACTCGCCTATGTGCTGGCCAAGGAAATTGCGCATGCGATCCTGGCGCGGCAGCCACGGCCGCGCATGCGCGCCGTTATCGACAACCTTCAATCGCCAGCCGCCAGTGACGCCGACACGCGCCGCCAGACAGCGCTGCCTCCCTATTCCCCAGTGCTCGATGCCACGGCTGACAAACTGTCGCTGTATCTGCTGGCACGCGCCGGCTATCCGATCGACAATGCAGTAGTTTTCTGGAAAAGACTGGCGGCACAATATCCGGGCACCATTGCGCACGGCCATACCGCGCTGCATCCATCCACCGCTTACCGGGCCTCAGTGATGACGCAAGTCTTGCAACGCCTCAAATTCAAGATGGCCCGCAATCAGCCGCTGCTGCCCTAGGCGCCTGCCGCAGACCGACGAAGACACGGGGCAATCCTAGGTGCGCCGCCGGATTTGCGCGGGAATAAGCAAGCCCGGCAACAGCAGGTAGCGCTGCGGCTGCCTGGCTTGCTCGCGACAGCAAATCAACTTAGCGTGGTCGGCGCATCGATGCTGCACCAGGGTGGACGTGCCAATGCTTATCGGCGCGTCACAGACAGCAATTCGGTCAGTTGTTCCAGATTGACAGGCTTGACCACATGATGCTCAAAACCTGCAACTATGGCGGCGTGACGATCACGCGCGGCGCCATAACCGGTCAACGCAATCAGCTTGACATGCCTTAAATCGGGTTGTTCGCGCAGCATCATGGCCAGCTGGTAGCCATCAATGCCGGGCAAGCCGATATCCAAAAAAATCACATCCGGCACAGATTGCCTTGCCAATGCCAATGCCGATAATGCGTCATGCGCATAGCTGACCTGGTGTCCCAACTCGCGCAACAAGCGGGTCATCATGTCTGCGGAATCAATATTGTCATCCACAACCAGAACTTTCAGGTCTGTCGTCAGATTGCCTTGCGCATAAGGGGCAGCGCGCGGCCCGGCCGGACCAGGTGCATGGTTTTGCAGAATTGGCAGCTCAACGGTGAAGGTGCTGCCCTGGCCTTTGCCGGCACTTTCGACGTAAATCCTGCCCTCATGAAGTTCGACGAGGCGCTTGACCAGGGACAGCCCGATGCCGAGTCCATCCTGCGCACGGTCCGGCGCAGTTTCTCCTTGAGAGAACAGGCCGAAGATTTCCGTGATGCGATCCGGCGATATGCCGATGCCGTTGTCTTGCACAATGATTTTCAGCGTATTTGATGCAGCAACCTCCAGCCGCAGCAAAATCCTGCCGCCGCCAGACGTATATTTGGCTGCGTTATGCAACAGGTTGTTAATGCCCTGCGACAGTCGTACCGCATCTCCCATCAGCCAGACTGGCTGCTCAGGCATGACGACGTCCAGCACATGACCGCGCGCCTCAATCAACGGTTGTGCAGTCTCGATAGCCGCGCTGATGAAGGTATTGACTTCGATCGGTTCGACCTGCAGCGTGATTTTTCCTTTGGATATGCGCGCCACGTCCAGCAAGTCGTCCACCAGCCGGGCAAGATGATCGACTTGGCGCGAAATGATTGCACGCGCTTTTTTCTGCAATGCCGTCGCTTTGGGTTCGGCGTGCTGCATCAAGGCGACCGCGTTGCGTATCGGCCCGAGCGGATTGCGCAATTCATGCGCCAGGGTCGCCAGAAATTCATCTTTATGGATATCGGCTTCCTTCAACATCCGTTCGGCATTTTTTGCTTCTGAAATATCGCTGGTGATACGCACAATCCGGTAAATGACATTCGTGCTGTTTTTAATCGGGAAGCAGCGATCCCGCACCCACTTTATCGCGCCGTCCGGCTGGATGACCCGATATTGCTCGTCATACGGATTATCCTCGAGCAATGCCTTGAAACTTGCCGCGACCGGCTCGCGGTCATCCGGATGTACGCCTTCGAGCCAGTCATCCGGATGGTCATGCAGCGATGCCGGGTTGCGCTGCCAGATGGTTTCATAGGCATTGCTCACGTACAGCAAGACCTGTTCAGGAAAAGAAAAAGTCCAGAACACATCGCTGATATTTTCAGCCATCTGCCGGAAGCGCTCTTCGCTTTCACGCAATTCAGCCTGGGTGCGCCGCAGCCGCAACAAAGCGGTGACATTGGCAATCAATTCATCCGCTTCAATCGGCGCCGCAAGATAGTTATCAGCCCCGCCTTCCAACCCCCTGATCTTGTCGGCCCGCCCCGTCAGCGCCGCAGAAGTCTGCAGCACCAGCACGGTGGCCGATACCGGTTGCGACTTGATGCGCCGGCATACTTCGATACCGTTAATGTCGGGCAATTTGACGTCAAGCAGCACCAGGTCGGGAAGCCGGGCCTGCACAAATGCCAGCGCATCGGCACCATTCTCCGCTTCGGCGACGGTGTAGCCGGCATGCTGCAATATCCGTGTTTTGGCATACCGCGCACCCTCATTGTCATCGACATTCAGGATAAGAACCTTGGCCGGATCCATAATGGGTGCCTTCACAAAAATTTCATTGGTTGTGCATCGGTCGGCATGGTTTGACTGTCGCGTAATGGTTGCTGATGCAAACAAGGCAAGCCTGGCATATTCATGGCTGATTTCATTGGGATGTCAAATGCGTGATGGGCGCAAGGTGCTGGTCGCTCTCTTCATTTCGAATCGGCAATATCAATGAAAATACCGATCCTGTGTTCAGGGTACTGGTCAATTCTATCTGGCCACCCAGCAGCAGCGCCAGCTTGCGGCAAAGCGGCAATCCCAGGCCTGTGCCATGGGTGGTGCGCTGAATCGGGTTTTCGATCTGACTGAATTCTTCAAAGACAAAATCCAGATCGTTCGGCGCAATGCCGATGCCGGTATCGGTGACCGTAAATTGCACTTGCCCGGTCTGCGTATCCTGATCCGCCCGCATACGTACTTCACCCTGCTCGGTAAATTTCAACGCATTCGACAGGAAATTTCGCAAAATTTGCGCAAGCTTGCTTTCATCGGAATACAGCACCAAGGTGTCGGCAGGCTCTTCGATCACCAAATCGACCATTGGCTTGGATGCCAGCGGCCGCAACATCGCGCGTAGCGTGCTAAACAGCCTGCCCACCGAAATTTCGGTAGTGTTAACTGCCACTTTTCCGGCTTCGATTTTCGCCAAGTCGAGCAAGTCATTGACCAGTTCGGAAAGATCACTGGCAGCCCGGTGAATATATTGCACCTGCTTTTCCTGGCCCGACGTCAATTCGCCGTCAATCCGGTCGAGCAGTAGTTGGGAAAGCGCGCGAATCGAGCTCAGCGGCGTACGCAATTCATGACTGGTGTTGGATAAGAATCGCGATTTCATTGCATCGGCGTGCCGCAATCGTTCGGCTTTTTCCTCGATTTCCGCATACAGCGCGACCACCCCGCGATTGGTGTCTTCCAGCTCCTGAGTCAGAGCAACCAGGTCGTCTTGCCGCTCCCGGAGTTCGGCCAGCGTCGTGAGTAACTCCTGGTTCTGCAGCTGCACCTCGGAAAATGTATTGGATACTGGGCTGGCGGCCAACTGCCCAATAAATTCGGCCAGTTGCGCCTGAGTCATTTTAATGCCGGCTGGCAGCGCTTTTCTAAGCACAATGGCGGTTGCGCCGTGCGGCTCATGCAAAATCTCGCAGCCATCCATCAAACGCTGGGCGCTGCGGATTGCCGCCTCAAAGCTGCTGCCCGGCGGAAATTCCGGCAATACCGGCGCGCCATTGTCCCGCGCCATTCCGCCAGCGCTGCGGATCTGGATCACCAGCGAAGGACTGTGGTGCATGTCGTCAAAAGAAAATTCCGCACGCCCACCGGATACTCGGGTAAAGGCGTTGCGGGACAATTCCGACACGGCTGTCGCAATACGCACCTGGTCTTGCGAGCCGAACCCGAGCAGCGCCGAAATTTGCCTGGCACGCTGCCTGACCACGACTACGTCTTGTTCACTGCTGATGCCGATCTTGATAATGCGGGACATCACTACGGCATCCATTTACTGATAACGAACTGCTACGACTGTTGCGTCATCACGGCTGCGAACAAAGTCACGATAAATAATTCCTGCAATGAGCGCCGGATGACGGGTATACAGACCAGGGTATTTATCCAGATCCCACTGGGTGCCGATGCCGTCGGAACACATGATGCAGATCGATCCTTTCGGACAGGGCAACGAGAATTGCTGGACCTTGCGCATGTTGTGACCGACGATACCATTATGCGATACCAATTGCTTGCGGCTGGTGCCGTCAATAACACAGGCAGTGATATTGCCGATGCCAACAAAATTCAGTTGCTGCTGCGCGAGCTGCAATTCCATTACAGCCACTGCCGCACCGCGCGTCGAACGCAATGCCAGATATATGTCTTCCATTAGCCGATCAGGTTTTCGACTGGCATGCGCCCGCATCGTCTTGACTGCGGCATTCGAGGCGACTGCCGCATCCGGGCCATGGCCGAGGCCGTCAGCAAGCAGAATCATCGCCGCGTCGCCTTCCCACGCAAAAGCCCAGGCATCACCGCATTGCTCTTCGCCTGCAACCGGCACGCAAACGGCGCCGATCTGGAGCACCGGCCTGACTTCCTGTTTATGGTTCGCCCAAATGCACATGTAAATGGCGGTGCCGACTCCAGACGCCGAATAGGCATCGAAATGATCTGCAAGTCGACCCATGGCGCCCAGTCCGGTGCCGGCAGTGCCGGCAGTGGAAATACCATCGCGCAAACTTTGCGCCAGATTGGCAATGCCAGGGCCGCGGTCCAATGCCACCAGTTCAACCCCCGCGCTTGCGCCATCACGCACTGGGCCGATCAACAGCGTGCCGCTGACCGCATGCTTCAAGATATTGGTTGCCGCTTCGGTAATGACGATGGCCAGTTTACCGGAAGTGGTTTCATCGAATTTCAGTGACTCGGCAAGCTGGTTGCCCCAGCGCCGTGCTGCCGAGACGTCACTTGCATGAGCGACGGTAAACATCTTTTGCGTCGCGATTAAATTGTTCATTTCTTCCATTTGGTGATGGTGACTGCGGTGCCGGCCCCAAGCTTGCTCTGAATCTCGAAATCGTCCACCAGACGTTTGGCGCCGCCCAAGCCCAGGCCAAGTCCGCCGCCCGAGGTAAAGCCATCCTGCAAGGCTTGATCGATATCGGCTATGCCAGGCCCATGATCGACAAAAGTCAGCGAAAACCCCTGCCGTCCGGCTTTAGACAATATAGCGACCCGGACTTCACCGCCGCCACCGTATTTCAGCGTATTGCGTGCCAGTTCGCTGGCAGCAGTCACAAATTTGGTTTGATCAACCAAACTGAACTGTAGTTCGATTGCGCGTTCACGCACCATTTTTCGCAATGCAACCACATTTTCGTCGGTCAGTAATGGCAGGGTGACAGGCGCGCGCGACGCAGCGGCGTGGAGGCCCGTTGACAATGTGCTGGAAGAAAAGATGCCAGCCCCGGAAAAACGCTCGCTCATCGAGATCAGCTTTTGCCAAGTAATGCAATGCCTTGTTCGACATTGAGTGCGGTCTTGACGCCGGTGAGCGCCAGGCCCAGTTCGACTAGCGTGATAGCCACTGCCGGCTGCATGCCGACCACTACCGTATTGGCGTCCAGTACGCGCGCCATCGCGGCAGTATTGCTGATCATGCGGCCGATGAAGGAGTCGACCACGTCCAGCGCAGAAATGTCGATCAACACGCCTTTGGCACGATCCTTGACGATCCGTTCGGTCAAATCGTCCTGCAAAGTCATGGCCAGGCGGTCATGCATGTCTACCTGTATCGTAACAAGCAACATTTTGCCCATGCGAAGAATAGGTATTCGTTCCATCCCGGCATCAATCCTTTTCAGATGAAATCGATGCGCCAGTACGCTGCAATGCCACCAGGAACGCATCCGCAAGCGTCGCCTTGGTCGTCACATCTTCCAGATTCACGCCCAAGTGCACAATGGTTTGGGCTATTTGCGGCCGGATGCCACTGATGATGCAGTCGGCGCCCATTAGACGTGCGGCGGCAATCGTCTTCAGTAAATGTTGTGCCACCAATGTGTCAACTGTTGGCACGCCGGTGATGTCGATAATCGCAATCGCCGCACCGGTGTCGACAATTTTTTGCAAAAGGTTTTCCATCACCACCTGTGTGCGTGCACTGTCGAGCGTGCCGATCAGTGGCAGCGCCAGAATGTTTTGCCACAACTTGACGACTGGGGTGGATAATTCAAGCAATTCCTGCTGCTGGCGTGCGATGATTTGATCGCGGCTTTTTTGAAAAATTTCAATTGTAAACAGACCCAGCTGATCCAGTAATGTATTGGTCGTCCAGGTATCTTCTGCGAGCTGTTCCGGCTTCAGCGCGGACTCCATGCGAAGCCGCACAAAAAGCGATTGTTTCAAAGAAAAAACGAACATGGCCGTTTCACTCGGCGTAGAACCCTGCCGCGCCCTGGATTGCGATATTTCAGACAACAGCTGGCGCACTTCATCCCAGGCACGGCCTTCGATGTCCTCGAATTCGCCAGACCGTGCCGCCTCTGAGAAAAACTTGAGAAACTGGCTGCAATTGCGCCGCGTATCCTCTTCAGCCAAGTCGAAGCGTACTGTCTGCTTTTGCAGGTTGCCCAGCCAATCCTCAAGTATCTCGGATCGATATTTTTCAATGATCTGGCTGATGCGGCTGACATCGTTATTTTTGCCCATCTATGCTTTCCTTTAATAAGCCTCAGCCTATCAGGAAGGCTGATTGAATTTCGTATTTCCCTAAAACAGCAAATACGAAAGAAGAAGTGAAAATGAAGGATGCGTCTGGCAGGATTTAAGACAGTGGTCCATGTCTTGATCATCGGATCAGGCGTGAATTTCCTTTCCTAGATCCAGTGGCTATCTGCTTGGAATGCTAAAGCGTAACTTGCTGATTTGCATCACGCATTGACTATCCGCAAGCTGTAGCTGAGTGGCTGCGAACAAGACGCAATCATTTATTGAATAATAAAATCAAGGTGCAGCCCTGATTTCAATCAGCTTTCTAGATCCGGTCACGATAGACACGTGACGGTCAAGTAAGTGCCGTGGTGTTCCGGCTAAAAATAGTACATCGCCGGACAATTTCTGAGCGGATTGCCGTGATTCTGCATGCGAAAAAAGATGCCGTCAGTGTCAAATGACACGGCGGCATCGCAGCTGCAATTACCATTTTTCAGGCAGGCCCTACCAACCAACCATCACAGCTTCGCTGCGGGCAAGCTGACCCAATATCATCGGGCCTTCTTCGAATCCGAAATCCGAAGTTGAATCAAGCTCTGAAAAATCTTCTGCGTCGCTGCCGGTGCCGTCCCAATTAGGCCGAGGTGGGCGTTCATCCGGCCTTAGCCGGCACTTTTCAATGCCTGGCAAAATTTCTGTTTCAATATAATCATCCGCAAATTCCGATTCCCTAAGCATGCTTACTCCTATTGAGTTTCTTACGCACCTGCAACGAAGAATTCGATAGCCAGAGCGTATCCTGGTGGAATATACAGAACAATAACGAGCGGGAAAGTCAGCGTCCGGCGCGACCTTGTGTAGGAAAGCGTGAAGTGACGCATTATTTTATTGCAGCGCGAATATATTTTTATATCATCACAGCCGCTCGACTGTCTTGCACCAGGTTACAAACAGTTGCCCTGCCCGCCAATCACGAACCCTGCGGCAATATTTTTTCAGGATGCAGATGCTGACAATACAAATCAAATTATGTTTGACCTTTCCACTGTAGGATGCTCTACAGTCAAGGCTTGATTAATTTTTCAAGAGTCTCGTCATGTATGAATTGCAAGTTAAAGGTATGAACTGCCAGCATTGCGTCAGCAGCGTCACCCGTTCGATCACGGACATCGATGCCGGCGCCAAGGTCGAGGTTGATCTGGCCACGCAAAAAATTCGCATCGAATCAAGCGCCACGCTCGATGCAATTTTTGCGGCCGTCACAGATGCCGGTTATCCGGTCACGAGCAGCCAGGCAGCATAAGCGCAAGCTCGGCAGACACGGTCATCGTGTCTGCCGAGCGGATCAGGCATCGGCCAGTTTTGTAGATTTCAGAAACATGCCCGGGTCGCCTTGATGCAGGCAGCTTGCAAGTTAGCGGCAGGCGCGATAATTCCAGCACTCTCAGTGGTTCAGGCATTTTTCGCGCGCCTGTGTTTCCGCATTCGCCAGTCCCTGCAGGATTGGGCAATGCGGACGCTGGTCGCCCGAGCAGCTTTGCGCCAAATGACTGAGGGTATCGCGCATTTCACTCAAGTCATCGATGCGCTTTTGCAAGTCGGCGACATGGGCCTGGGCAATCGCCTTCACATCCGCGCTGGCACGCGACGCATCTTCCCATAATGACAGCAACTGCCTGATCTGTTCGAGTGAAAAGCCGAGGTGACGGGCACGCTTGATGAAGCGCAGCGTATGCAAGTCCGGCTCGGTATAGGTACGGTAACCTGCATCCGTGCGCTGGCTCTGCTTGATCAGGTGGATGCTTTCGTAATACCGGATCATTTTCGCGGAAACGCCGGTCGCGGCAGCAGCATCGCCAATATTGATCATGATGACACTCCTATGTCAGGATAGAGATCCAGTACATGCCATTTTAAATGGCAATCATGTGAAAATCGGCTTTCGCCATGGCGCACTCCGGACATTCCCAATCGGCCGGCACGTCGTCCCAGCGGGTGCCAGGCGCAATGCCGTCTTCCGGCCTGCCCTTCGCTTCGTCATAGATGAAACCGCAAATCAGGCATTGGTAAGTGTTCATGAAGCTTCCTCATTGGTCGCGTAAGTGGATGATCGGATCATGCTTGACTGGTCAAGGCTGTACTGCCGGCAGCGTGGCTGCCTGTTTCGGACAAGCGGACTGGTTTGATGACTGGCTTCCAGCGCGTCAGCAGCCATGCATTGCTGATCACCGACACCGAACTGAATGCCATCGCAGCTCCCGCCACCATCGGATTGAGCATACCCAGCGCCGCCAGCGGAATCCCGACCAGATTGTAGACGAAGGCCCAGAACAGGTTTTGCCGGATCTTGCGATAGGTGCGCCGCGAAATATCGATGGCATCGGCCACCAGTGCCGGGTCGCCACGCATCAGCGTCACGCCTGCCGCATGCATGGCTACATCGGTGCCGGTCGACATGGCGATGCCGACATCGGCCGCCGCCAGCGCCGGCGCGTCATTGATGCCGTCGCCGATCATGGCCACCACCTGGCCGGCGCGCCTGAGTTCGATGACCTTGTCGGCCTTGTCGGCCGGCAGCACTTCAGCGACGATATGCTCGATGCCAAGCGCTGCACCGACCGCCGCTGCGCTGCCGCGGTTGTCGCCGGTCAGCAGCACCGTGCCTACACCAAGCCGGTGCAAGCGCTCGACCGCATCTTTGGCACTGGCCTTGATCTGGTCACCAAACGCGATCAGGCCCAGCAGCCGGACCGGCGCATCGATCCGGGCAAGCCAGGAAATCGTGTGACCCGACTGTTCCAGCGCATCGGCACGCGCCATGAGTGGCGCCAGATCGATCTGCAACTCGTGCATCAAACGGGTGCTGCCCAGGCGCAAATCCATGCCATTGACACTTGCCGCCAGGCCGCGTCCCGGCAAGGCTTGCAAGCCGGTGACAGGCAACAATCGGATATCCTGGGTTATAGCGCGTGCCATCACCGCGCGCGCCAGCGGGTGTTCACTGCCCTGCTGGATCGACGCCGCCAGCTGCAGCAATTCGTGCGACGCCATCTGGAACGGCGCCATCTCGACTACGGCCGGCTTGCCCTCGGTGAGCGTGCCGGTCTTGTCGAATACCACTGTGGTGATGCTGTGCGCGACTTCCAGCGCTTCGGCATCCTTGATCAGGATGCCGTGCCTGGCGCCGACTCCAGTGCCGGCCATGATCGCCGTCGGCGTGGCCAGACCCAATGCGCACGGGCAGGCAATCACCAGCACTGCCACCGCATTGATGATGGCGACGTCGACCGCGCCGCCGATCAGCCACCATCCGGCAAACGTGGCGATGGCAATCAGCAGCACCACTGGCACGAACACTGCGCTTACCTTGTCCACCAGATGCTGGATCGGCGCCTTGGCCGACTGGGCGCTTTCCACCAGCCGGATAATGCGCGCCAGTGTAGTTTCGGCGCCGACCGCAGTAGTGCGCACCAGCAGCCAGCCGTCGCCATTGATGGCGCCGCCGGTGACCTGGTCGTTTTCATGTTTTGGCACCGGCAGGCTTTCGCCGGTAATCAGGGATTCGTCGACATGGCTTGCGCCTTCGGCAATCATGCCATCGACCGGGATGCGTTCGCCCGGACGCACCACTACCAGGTCGTCCAGGCGCACCAGGTCCAGCGCAATCTCGGCTTCGACGCCATCGCGCCGCACCCGTGCCGAGGCTGGCCGCAAGTCTTGTAGCGCACGGATCGCCGACGCCGTCTGGCGCTTGGCGCGCGCTTCGAGCCACTTGCCAAGCAAGACCAGGGTAATGACTACCGATGCTGCTTCGAAATACAGATGCGGCATCTCGTGCGCAGCGTGGACCAGCAACTGGTAAAGACTCAAGCCATAGGCGGCACTGGTGCCCAGCGCCACCAGCAAGTCCATATTACCGGCACCGGCCCGCACCGCTTTCCATCCGGCCTTGTAAAAGCGCGCGCCCAGCCAGAATTGCACCGGCGTGGCCAGCAGCAGCTGCAGCCAGCCGGGCAGCATGACATGCACACCAGCCAGCTCCAGCACCATCGGCGCCGTCAACGGCAGCGCCAGCAGCACGGCCACGCCCACCTTCCAGCCATCATTGCCGCTGGACTTGCCGGCGGTCGCCGCCGTTCCGTCGGCGCGCTGTCGGCTGGCGTGATAACCGGCTTTTTCAACAGCGCGCAGCAGGGTGTCGACTGCAACGCCGCGAGCGGCCTTGACGCGCGCGGTCTCGTTCGCGAGATTGACCGTGGCGCTGTTGACGCCGTCGACTTTGGTCAGCGCCTTTTCGACTCTGGCGACGCACGATGCACAGCTCATGCCGTCGATCTTCAAGTCGAGCTCTTGCTGCGCGATCGCATAGCCTGCCTTTTCTACTGCGGCATGCAATGCGTCCAGATCGACCGAGGCATCCGCCACTACCGTGGCTGACTCGGTGCCCAGATTCACGCTGGCGCTGGTCACGCCGGGCACTTTGAAGAAGGCTTTTTCAACCCGCGACACACATGAGGCGCAAGTCATGCCATCGATGCCGATCGACCATTCTTTCTGTTCGCCTCGCGTCGTGGCAGGGATTACGATTGCAGTCATTGCAAGCTCCTTGATTGACTATCTCACTGCCAGTATTAGCCTTACCATGATGGTAAGGTCAAGTGCCTTCTGCGCCGGTTTTAGTACCATCATTGCAGCACCAAAATCAGGATGGCGAAATAACAAGCTATGATGACTATGTCCGCCGAATGCTCATCCCAGTTTCGATGAGCTGTTTATTAGCAGCAATAATGTTCCATTACTAGCGTTCAGCTTTTACACGTCCCGTATCGAAAAGGGTAGTGCGTACCCGCAATGTACAAATGAATCGCACTTTTTAACAGGAGAATTACATGAGTCAATATCAAATTGCCGTGGTTGTCGGCAGTCTTCGCAAGGATTCATTCAATCGCCAGATGGCCAACGCGATTGTCAAACTGGCGCCCCCGGAGTTTTCTTTCAAGCAGCTCGACATCGGCGATTTGCCGCTTTATAACCAGGATGATGATGCGAATCCCGCCGCATCGGTCACGCGCATCAAGGCTGACATCAAGGCGGCCCAGGGCGTGCTGTTCATTACGCCGGAATATAACCGTTCCATTCCGGGCGTGCTCAAGAATGCGGTCGATCATGCCTCGCGCCCGTATGGCCAAAGCGCCTGGGCCGGCAAGCCGGCCGGGGTACTGGGCGTGTCGGTGGGTGCGGTTGGTACTGCCATGGCACAGCAGCATTTGCGCAATATGCTGGCCTATCTGGATATGCCGACACTGGGTCAGCCGGAAGCATTTGTGCAGGCAAAGGAAGGCTTGTTTGACGGCGCCGGCAATATTGGTGCCGATAGCAAGCAATTCCTGCAAGGCTGGATGGACCAGTATGTTGCCTGGGTAAAGAAGCACACGGGCTGATGTAGCCTGATGCAATAGCAAGCCGCAGATGGCCATGCCGTGTGATGACTCAGTCACCGGCACGGAATGGCTGTCGCAGTTGAAGCCTTACCTGATCGCAAACTGGGCGGTCGCGGTCCGTTTATCGGCAAATTTAAGGGCTGTCCGATTGCGCTGCAATGGCAACAAGCCGCATAGGCATGCCCACGGTCACGCGTCGATGACGCACGCGCTTGCGCTCTTTCCGGATAGGCATCATCAGCATCGGCGCTGGTTTCTGGCGCCGTGCCTGCCGACACGCCGGCCACTATTCGGCCGGTCTCACTCTTCCCATGCCGGCCGGCGAAAGGCATCGACCAGGAAATCGATCATGTGCCTTAATTTCAGCGGCAACTGTCTTCTCGATGCATAGATGGCGTAAATGCCCAGCTCCAGCGATTGATAGCGCGGCATGATTTCTTGCAGCGCGCCGGAACGCAAATCCTGTTGCACTAGGAAATTGGGCTGAAGAATGATGCCCTGGTGCTGCAAGGCTGCGGCGCGGCAGGTGTCGCCGCTGTTGGCGTGAATCCGTGGATGGGTCTTCACGCTGACCGGTCCTTCGGGGCCGTCGAATTTCCATTCGTCGCGCGACGACCAGTACGTATATGAAATCACCGCATGCTCGGTCAGGTCTTGCGGCTTGACCGGCATGCCGCGCTGCGCCAGGTATTGCGGCGATGCGCACAGCACCATGCGCGTGCTTGCCAGCTTGCGACCGATCATGCTCGGGTCCAGCGCGCCGGAGATACGAATGGCAAGATCGAAGCCATCCTCGACCAAATCAACCGTGCGGTCCGACAGTGACACGTCTAGCGTCACCTTCGGATTGCGCTCAAGAAACGCGCCCCACAATTGCCCCAAGTGCAAGATGCCGAAGGTGACCGGCGCGCTGATGCGCAAGGAGCCGCTGGCTTCCGCGCTGCGCGAACTCAGTGCGCCTTCGGCTTCATCGATTGCGGCCAGGATTTCCATGCAGCGGTTGTGGAAGGTCTGGCCATCATCGGTCAGCGACAGCTTGCGCGTGGTCCGGTGCAGCAGGCGCACGCCGAGGCGCTGCTCAAGATCGGCGACATGGCGCGATACCGCCGCCTTTGAAGTCGCCAGCGCATCGGCGGCGCCGACAAAACTGCCGGCAGCGACCACGGCTGCAAAGGATTGCATTTCCCGAAATTTATCCATTGTCTCGTTATTTGAAACAAATAGTCATGATAATGCATATTTATCTCGTATATCAAGATAAGTATAGTAGCTCCATTGCCAGCAAACACCGGCATGCAAATCCTACGAATAACCCTAGAAAGGAAATATCATGAAAGTTACTATCCTCGGCGCAGGCAACATGAGTGCAGGTCTGGTCAAGCAATTGTCGAAAGCCGGTCATGAAGTGCGCGTGACCTCGCGCGATCTTGCCAAGGCACAGGCGCTGGCCGACAGCCATGCAAGAGTGACGGCAGTGCCTGCCGCACAGGCGCTCGGCGCCTCCGACGTGGTGATCGTGGCCACGGGTTATGCCGACGCGGTGCCGGCCCTGCAATCGCTGGGCGACTTGCAGGGCAAGATCGTGATCGACATTACCAATCCGCTGACTGCCGATTACATGGGTTTGACGATTGGCCACAGCACCTCGGCCGCGGAAGAAATTGCAGCCGCACTCCCGGGCGTCGATGTGGTGAAGGCCTTCAATACGGTTTTTGCCACGGTGCTGGCCGAAGGTCCGCAGCTGGGCGGCAACCAGGTGCCGGTGTTTTACGCCACCGATAGCGAGCGTGCGCGCCAGACGGTCAAGGCGCTGATCGAGAGTATCGAATTCAAACCGGTGGATGCCGGCGGTTTGAAAAATGCGCGTTACCTGGAGCCGGTGGCCGGCCTCAACATCTATCTCGGCTACGGCGCCGGATTGGGCACCAGCATTGCCCCGACCTGGATCGGCAATGCGTAACCAGCAAGCCATCGGCAGGCGCGTGATTGTTTGCACTCGTGCGCCTGCCGGAACCATGCCCGAAGCAAGAGAGTAATCTATGATTTTGTGGCGGCAGCGCTGAAAAGCCATTTTGTCTTGCAGAATCACTTTGGAGAATCACCATGACCCGCTTACCTACCCTGTTCATCTCGCACGGCTCGCCGATGCTGGCGCTCGACGACAGTCCAGCCCGGCGCTTCCTGCAACAGCTGGGCACGAGCTTGCCGCGTCCGAAGGCCATCCTCGTGTTTTCCGCGCACTGGGAATCCATGGGCGGCCCGGCGGTGACGCTGGCGGCGCAACCGGAAACAATCCATGATTTCGGCGGCTTTCCGGCGGCGCTGTTTGCCATTCAGTATCCGGCGCCAGGCGCACCGGATACTGCTACCCGGGCTGCCGAATTGCTGGAACAGGCCGGGTTTGCCGTCAAGCGCAGCGCGCAGCGCGGCCTCGATCACGGCGCCTGGGTGCCGCTCAGCCTGATGTATCCGGATGCCGAGATTCCAGTCACCCAGGTGTCGGTACTGCGCGGCGCGTCGCCGGCCGAACATATCAAGATGGGCCAGGCATTACGTGCTTTGCGCGACGAAGGCGTGCTGATCATCGGCTCAGGTTCGCTCACGCACAACCTGTATGAATATCGCGGCCACGACATCAATGCCGATGTGCCGACGTGGGTCAGCGATTTCGATATCTGGATGAAGGAACAACTGGAAAATAACCAGCATCAGGCGCTGCTTGATTACCGTGCCCAAGCGCCGTTTGCGGCACGCAACCATCCGAGCGAGGAACACTTGCTGCCATTGTTCGCGGCCATGGGCGCGGCCGGTGACGCACCAAAAATTGAACGGGTACACGCAAGCTATGAATACGGCGTATTGGCGATGGATGCCTATGCGTTCAACTAAGACTGGCAAATGATCCGGCAACTGCCGCAATAAAGAATCCTACCATTTAACCAAGCAT
>JAKFFK010000192.1:0-5489 GCA_036675285.1 Paucimonas sp.
GGCTTTCAATGGTTCATGGCGATAAAACGACAATGGCATCCAGCGGCGCAGGCGACAAGGCAGACCGGAATTTGGCAAAAACTGTCTATGCCGCTATTTGCTGCAGCATGCATTTGACAGGCTCATGCAGCCAATTCAGGCGAGCCCGATTACTAATTCGCGTCATCCACTGCAATGAGCGCTTTGCTCTTGCCCAATTGGCCCGGTCCGGCACGGTGCGTGCGCAGCGGCGTGTTGGTTGCGTGAGCATCGGTTGGTGCCGTAAAGACGAGAACCGCTGCCGTTTGCGCTTGCAGGCCTGACAATCGAGCGCTCCCGCAGCCATGCCGATAACTGCGTGGGATAATACCCAAAGAACCTATCTTTCAATCCCGGATTTCATTTTTATCAATGCGTATGAGTTATCGAAGCAGGATCCATGGTTTCCTGATTGCCTGTCTGCTGCTGGTCGCCATGCCGATGGCCGGCGCCCAGCAATTGCCCATGGCAGTGGCGCAAGCCCTGCAAACTGCCGGCATCCCTGTCGAAGCGGTGGGTGCCATGGTCCAGGAAGTCTCTGCCGCAACGCCGCTGGTAGCGGTCAACCGGGACTTGCCGCTGAATCCGGCTTCGACCATGAAACTGATCACCACCAATGCGGCGCTGGACTTGCTTGGGCCAGCCTATACCTGGAACACGCAAGCCTATGCCGGCGGCGTGCAAGCCGGCGATATCCTGTACGGCGACCTGATCATCAAGGGAAGTGGCGATCCGAAACTGGCGCTGGAAAATTTCTGGCAATTCTTGCGCCAGATCCGCGCCCGCGGCATCCGCGAAATACGCGGCAACCTGGTACTCGACCGCAGCCTGTTTGCCGACTTTCAGCATGATGCAGCGCACTTCGATGGCGAACCCTACAAGCCATACAATGCCGGCCCGGATGCGCTGTTGCTCAACTATAAAACATTCAATTTTCGCTTCATGCCGAACCCGGCCTTGGGGCTGGTATCGATGGCGCTCGACCCGCCGGTTGCCGGCTATCCGGTGATCGCGCCCAAGCTCGGCATTGGCGACTGCGGCGACTGGCAAAACAAACTGCTGCTCACGCAAGACAGCAGCGCCGCAGATTTCGCCGGCGTCTATCCAGCTTCCTGCGGCGAAAAAATCTGGGCGGTGCATGCCTGGAACATGACGCAGACGCGCTATGTCGAACTCGTGTTCCGGCGCCTGTGGAGCGATCTGGGCGGCGTGTTGACCGGCGAGGTGCAAGCCGGCCTGACCCCGCCCGGCGCGCCGCTGGTGGCGCAATGGGATTCTGCCAGCCTGGGCGAAATCATCCGGGACATCAATAAATTCAGCAACAATGTGATGGCGCGCCAGCTATTGCTGACGCTGGCTGCGCGGTTTTCCGGCGTGCCCGCGACAGCCGAGGCGGGCGGGGAAGTGATCAAAGCCTGGCTGGCGTCGCGCCAGATCGACATCCCGGAACTGGTGATTGAAAATGGTGCCGGCCTGTCGCGCGATGAACGCATTTCCGCCGGCGGCATGACGCGCCTGTTGCTGGCCGCTTTCCGCTCGCCCAGCATGCCGGAATTCCTGTCCTCGCTGCCGGTGGCAGGCCTCGACGGCACCATGCGCTTGCGTGTCAATGGGCGCGGTGTTGCCGGCAATGCCCATATCAAGAGCGGATATCTGACTGAAGTGCGCGCCCTGGCCGGCTACGTGCTGGCAGCCTCGGGCAAGCGCTACGCAGTGACCTGCATCATCAACCATGCCAATGCGGTGCGCGGCCGCGAAGCTCAGGATCTGCTGTTGCAATGGGTGTATGACAACGGTTGATGCCGGTTTGTGTGCCGCGCCGCCTGAGCCGGCATCGGCATGATGGCCATTACCTGAAACCGGCGGCGCCGGCCGCCGTAGTGACGCTGGCGACGGCCAAGGCAGAAAAGGAAGGTCGCCGCTCGTCGGGCGCGCCCGGCATGGATACTTACACTACTTACACGATCAGCGGCCGGTTCGATAATTCATTGGCCGTATCGCCGCTGGCAGGGAAGTGCGCATGCAGCAAGTCATTGAGCTGGTTCAGCGCCGCCAGCGCACTTTCTTCATAGCGGCCTTGGGCAAATCCCTGCGTCATGGTCTTGCAAACCGCTTGCCAGTCGCTGGCATGCAGTGCGCGCCCGGCCGCACGGTCGGCAATGATTTCCACCTTGTGGTCGGCCAGATTGATATACACCAGCACGCCGCAGTTTTCTTCGGTATCCCAGATCCGGTACAGTGAAAACAGTTCGCGCGCGCGCTGGCGCGCATGCTGGCCTTCGAGCACGTCGCCAATCGACAGCGAAGGCTCGATAATGACGCGCACTTCGGCGCGGTGCAGGCCTTCGCCTTGCGCAATCGCAGCCTGGATCGCTTGCAGGCTCGCAGCCGGAAAAGCCCGCCTGGCAGCAGCCTTGGTCATCAGCAGGTGGCGATAAAAGCGGGAAAATTTAGTCATCACCAATCCCCCGAAGCGCCGCCGCCATCGAAACCGCCGCCACCGCCGGAAAATCCGCCGCCGCCAAATCCGCCACCGGAACCGCCGCCAAATCCACCAAAACCGCCGCGGCTGCCCAGCGCAGTGCCCAGGATTACCCCGGCAGCGCTGCCCCAGCCATTGCTGCCCAGCCGACGGCGGCCGCCGCGCGAGCGCGCAATGATGCTGAAGATAATGAACAGGAAAAACAAAAATGGCAGCCAGCTGCCGGCGCTTTCATCGCCGGCACTGGCGCCGGCGGGCGTGCCGGCCGGTGCCGGAAACTGTTCCTGGTCGAGCAGGCTGGTGATGGCAGATACGCCGGCGGCCAGGCCACCATAAAAATCGTTTTGCCGGAAATGCGGTGCAATCACATCCTGCAGGATCCGTTTCGACTGTGCATCGGTCAACACGCCCTGCACGCCGCGCCCGGCTTCGATGCGCAGTCGGCGCAACGCGGCCGGATTATCTTTCGCCACTACCAGAATCACGCCGTCATCGACACCCTTGCGGCCTAGCTTCCAGGCATCGGCCACCCGGATGCTGTATTGCTCGATGGCTTCCGGCTCGGTCTTGCTGATCAATAGGATACCGATCTGGCTGCCGGTGCGGGCGGCATATTCCTGCAGCACGTTTTCCAGCGCCTGCCGCTGGCCTTCATTGAGCATGCCGACCGTATCGGTGACATGCGACGTCAAAGGCGGCACTGCCACGAAATTCTGGGCACATGCCACCCCTGCCAGCCAGAACAGGAGAGTCGCAGTCAGGCTGCGCAGCAGGAACATGGACAGGATCGCTTACTTGCCGAAATTGACCGCAGGCGCAGTCGAAATCGCTTTTTCATTGTCAACCGTAAACGACGGCTTGACTTCGTAACTGAACAGCATCGCCGTCAGGTTGGTCGGAAAGCTGCGCGCCAGGATATTGTATTCCTGGACCGACTGGATATAGCGCTGGCGCGCCACCGTGATGCGGTTTTCAGTACCTTCCAGCTGCGACTGCAGGTCGCGGAACAGACCGTCGGCTTTCAACTGCGGATAATTTTCTGCCACCGCCATCAGTCGCGACAGCGCCGACGACAGTTCGCCCTGCACCTGCTGGAATTTCTGGAAAGCTGTCGGGTCGTTCAATACTTCCGGCGTGATCTGGAAACTGGTGGCGGCCGCCCGCGCGCGCGTGACCGCCTCGAAGGTTTCTTTTTCATGCGACGCATAACCTTTGACGGTATTGACCAGATTCGGAATCAGGTCGGCCCGGCGCTGGTACTGGTTGACCACTTCCGACCAGGCCGACTTGACCGCCTCATCCTTGGACTGGAAATCGTTATAGCCGCAGGCCGACAGCAGCGACACCAGCATTGTGATCGACAGCCATTTCATCCAGGTCTTCATTTTCGTTTTCCCCAAGAAATAAATTACTCTGCAATATCGACTAACTTAACACGCTTTGCCTGGCTGCTTTTATAACCTACGCAAACAATGCGGTTGCTGATGAGGACGCTGGCAGCGCCAATCGCACACTGCCGAAACGATAGCATGACGCGTTACAATGCGCATATTCGCAATATTCCACACCATTTCGGATTGCCGCCGTGACTTCCTTCATCGATAAACTATCTGCCGCCTGGACGGCCAATAATTCCCTGCTGTGCGTCGGGCTTGATCCGGACATGGCAAAACTGCCCGAGCAGCTGCAACGGCAGCCGAACGCCATTTACACGTTTTGCAAGGAAATCATCGACGCCACCGCTGACCAGGCATGTGCCTTCAAGCCGCAGATCGCCTATTTCGCGGCGCTGCGCGCCGAAGAGCAGCTGGAAGCCATCTGCACTTACCTGCGCGAACAGTATCCGCACATCCCGATCATTCTCGATGCCAAACGCGGCGACATCGGCGCCACCGCCGAGCAATATGTGCGCGAGGCATTCGAGCGCTACCGCGCCGATGCGGTGACGGTCAATCCCTACATGGGCTTCGATTCGGTCGCGCCCTACCTGGAATGGCAAGACCGAGGCGTGATCGTCCTGTGCCGCACCTCCAACCCGGGCGGTTCCGACCTGCAGTTTCTCAACATCGATGGCAAGCCGCTGTACCAGCATGTCGCGCAACTGGTGGCGGAAAAATGGAATACCAATGGCCAGTGCGGGCTGGTGGTCGGCGCGACCTTTCCGAAAGAACTGGAGCAGGTGCGCCAGCTAGTCGGCGACATGCCGCTGCTGGTACCGGGCATCGGCGCCCAGGGCGGCGACATTCACGCAACAGTCAAGGCCGGCAAGACTGCAGCCGGCACCGGTATGATGATCAATTCATCGCGGGCGATCCTGTATGCGCAAGCCGATGAGGCGGCCGGCGAGGATTTTGCGCAGGCCGCGCGGCGCGTGGCGCGGGAAACCCGCGACGCCATCAATTGTTTCCGGGAATAGCAAACATTGAAAACCCTCTGGGGCTGGCCAGCCCGGTGCCTTAATGCTGCTCCAGGTACCGCAACAAACCTTGCAGCGCATGCGCGACGGTCTGTTGGCGGATGCTCTGACGGTCGCCCTGCAGCACCAGTCGCTCGGTATGGGTGTTGCCATCCCTGGACCAGGCAAAGCACACCGTGCCGACCGGCTTGCCCGGTACCGCGCCACCAGGCCCGGCAATGCCGGTAGTGGCAATCGCCACGTGCGAATTGCTGTTGGCGAGCGCGCCTTCCGCCATGGCGGCGGCAATTTCTTCACTGACGACCCCATGCGATGCCAGCAAGGCTGCCGACACGTCCAGCATGTCGGTCTTGGAGGCATTGGAATAGGTGACGAAACCGCAGTCGAACCATTCGGACGAGCCGGCAATTTCCGTGATCGCTTGCGCCACACCGCCGCCGGTGCACGATTCCGCGGTCGTGAGCAGCAAATTCTTGGCTTTCAATGCCGTGCCCACCTGTGCTGCCAAATTAATGATGTCGTCCATTTTTATGTCTCCTTGGCTTTTGAATGACTGACTGCCCTGCAATTTTT
>JAKFFK010000259.1:0-28060 GCA_036675285.1 Paucimonas sp.
CAGCACACATGCAGCGCAGGCGCGCCGGCTCGGCGCACCTGCCCCACTCTGATAAAAGATTGCCGCCATGATCACTGTCCATCACCTGAACAATTCCCGCTCGCAGCGCGTGCTGTGGCTGCTTGAAGAACTGGGTCTCGATTACCAAATCGAGCGTTACCAACGCGATCCGAAAACCATGCTGGCGCCGGCAGCGTTGCGCAAGGTGCATCCGCTTGGCAAGTCGCCGGTGATTACCGATGGCGCACACACGCTGGCCGAATCCGGCGCGATCATCGACTATCTGGTCGAACGCCATGGCAATGGCCGCCTGATTCCGCCGCCGGGCACGGCAGAGCGGCTGCGCTACACTTACTGGCTGCATTACGCGGAAGGCTCGGCGATGCCGCCGCTATTGCTGAAACTGGTGTTCGACCAGATTGAAAAGGCGCGCATGCCTTTCTTTGTCAAGCCGGTGGCACGCGCGATTGCGCAGCGCGCCAAGAGCACGTTCATTACGCCGCAGATTGCATTGCACCTGGATTACATGGAAGCGGAACTGGTCCGCAGTGAATGGTTTGCCGGCGACGATTTCAGCGCTGCCGACATACAGCTGAGTTTTCCGCTGGAAGCGGCGGCTGCGCGGGCCGGCCTGGACCAGCGCCGGCCGCGGCTGATGGATTACCTGGCGCGCATCCATGCGCGTCCCGCTTACCAGCGCGCACTACAACAGGGTGGCCCGTACGACATCGTTAGCTAAGTGCGCGTCACACCCGCACCATCTTCCACCGCCGCGAAAAGACTAGGATCGCCTGCGAAGTTTGCCTGCAAGCGCCACTGCCTACTTCCATCAAGCCTTATTTTTTCGGCGGTTTTGCGTGTGTGTGTTTTTGCTCGTGCTGATCGACAGGTTTAGTCGCTGCATTGATGTCCGGGTCGATATTTTTTGGCGGCGTCTTCAGTGCATCGCGATCGACTTTGGGCGGCGCCATCACGATGCCGTCGCGCTTGGGTGACGTCAATTCCTTGCGCGGCTTGACGCGCATGCCCGGCTCATTCGGCAGCTCCGGATTGACTGCCATCAGCAAACCCGGCAGCACCAGCAAGCCTGTGATCAATGCAAGTAAATCGCGGCAGCGCATGTGACCAGCCTTTCAGGGTGGCAACGGCGCAGCAGCTGCGGTTTCATGTACCACCGCTTCACGCGGCTCCCCTTGCATTTTCAGGCGTTGTTGCAGCGTCAGCATGTCCTTGCCGAGTGTGGCGCGCTCGCTATCGCTGAGCAATTTTCGCACCTTTGGAAAAAGATGTTCTTCCTCTTCCTTATGGTGGTGTTCGGTTTGCTCCTTCAATACCTTGAACTTGGGTTCGAAGGCTTTTTCCGACGGGTCCAGCGCCAGCAGATCGGCCAGGAAGCGTTTCAGCGACAGATGTTCTTCCAGCGATTCGAGCAAGTCATCTTCGGTGCGCGCGACATTCACAGCTGGATAAAAAATCTCTTCTTCGGACTTGATATGGACCGTCAAATGATCGCCCGCTTCGGCAAACAATGCCTTTCTTTCCTGCTCACCGGTTTCAGCAGCGATCCGGTCAAGCATGTGTTCCAGTTCGCGGTGCTGGCTTACCAGCAAGTCGACTGCATCGATGGATTTATTTGCCATGCATTGCTTCCTAAAAATAAGTCACTGCCCATTAGAGATACCTGCATGGCACTGGTTCAACATTTCGTCACCGGGTTTGCCAATTCATCAGGCAGTGCCAGCGATCCATTTGCCGTAGCGGCTGGAACAGAGAGTTTTTGCGCCGCGCAGCAAGCGCCGTGAACTAGGCTGACCTAAATTTATGGGGCCGGCTGCAAGCGGATCAGTTGTCCGGACGATTCATCGGTCACGATATACAACAAGCCATCCGGGCCCTCGCGCACATCGCGGATGCGCTGGCCGAAGTCTTGCAGCAGCTTGTCTTCGCTAATCACCTTGCCGTCGCGCAGCTGCAGGCGACTCAGGTACTGGAACTTGAGCGCCCCGATGAACAGGTTGCCTTGCCAAGCCTTGCCGTAGCGATCGCTTTTTAAAAAAGCCATGCCGGATGGCGCAATCGATGGCGTCCAGTAATGCAGCGGTTGTTCCATGCCAGCCTTGGCGGTGATGCCGGCACCGATCTTGCCGCCGCCATAGTCTTTCCCATGGGTGATCACCGGCCAGCCATAATTCTTGCCGGCATCGATGCGATTGATTTCATCGCCGCCCTGCGCGCCATGCTCATGCATCCACAGGCGGCCATCCGGGCCGATAGCCGCGCCCTGGCTATTGCGGTGGCCATAGCTCCAGATCTCGGACAAGGCGCCCTCCGGGGCCTTGCCCGTTTGCGCAAACGGGTTATCCGGCGGGATGCTGCCATCCTTTTTCACGCGCACGATCTTGCCATGATGGTTGTCGAGCGTTTGCGCATCTTGCTTGCGACTGAAACGGTCGCCCAGCGTCAAGAACAAGCTGCCGTCCTGGTTTTCCACAATCCGGCAACCGAAGTGGGCGCTGCTCCGGTACTTCGGACGCTGGCTGAACAAAACCTTGACCTGTTCCAGCTGCTTGCCATCCTGCGACAGGCGCGCCGAAGCCAGCGCAGTCGAATTGCCGCCGCTGCCGCCTTGAGCGGGCTCCGCATAACACAGGTAAATCGTGCGGTTGGCGGCAAAATTACTGTCGGCCAGCACGTCATGCAAGCCGCCCTGGCCACCGGCATCCACTTCGGGCAGGCCGGTAATCGGCGCACTGATGGCAGCGCCGGCTTGCACCAGCCGCAACCGGCCTGGCCGCTCCGTCACCAACATGCGGCCCTGGTCAATAAACGCCACCGCCCATGGATGCTCAAGCCCCTTGGCCAATACTTCGATGCGCAAGTTTTTCTGTGCTGCAACGTCGGTCATTGCACACAAGCCGAGTACGCCGATAACGGCCGCGCCAATCGAGCGCCGCGCCGACATAGGGCCAGCCATGTAATGCAACAGCGGGAAGCGCTTCATCGGTTATCTCCTGATTCATTGCCAACACAAAAAACCGCAGTGTCGCACATGCGATTGTTCGCAATCATGCACGGAAATCCAGGCGAGTGCCGCAAGCAGTGAGTATTGCAGAAGTGGACCCAAAGCTGCTGCATTCGTTCATCTGCCGACAATAGACAATACGCTGTACACAGTGCGACGCAGGCAATTCCATGCGGCATCGTCATCCGAAACAGCTATCTGCTTGCGCACTGTCTGCATCCTGCCATGACGTTTGCCGGCCGCGGCATTTTTGCCATGCCGCTATTGAAGGCCAGAGTTTTATCCCAAGATAACATTACCTCCTGCAATTTGCAGTGCGTCACCAGTTGCCGCTCAGTCCATTTCGAAAGCCTCATGCCTCCACGCCGCGTCATCGTCACCGTTTGCAGCCTGCTCGCCGTGCTGCACCTGTATATCGGCTGGCGCATCTTGCCCAGCTTGCCAGCTGTTTCTGGCCTGCGCTTGGCCGGAGCAGCGTTCCTGCTGCTGTCGCTGTTGCTGATTCCAGGCGCTCTGCTGGCGCGCGCCG
Organism: Paucimonas sp.; assembly: GCA_036675285.1. Taxonomy (GTDB): domain Bacteria; phylum Pseudomonadota; class Gammaproteobacteria; order Burkholderiales; family Burkholderiaceae_D; genus Paucimonas. The sequence continues at coordinate 3,552 of JAKFFK010000259.1, forward strand.
TCAGGCAGCAGCCATGGTCGGACCGGCTGGCATGGGCCGGTTTGCTGGCAATGGGACTGTTCTCGTCGCTGCTGGTGCTGACCGTATTGCGCGACCTGCTGTTGCTGGGCGCGCGCTTGCTCAACACGCTGACGCCGGCGCTGGTCGGTTGGAGTGCGATCGCGGTGCCCGTCATCGGCTTGCTGGTAAGCTTGATTGGTTTGTTCAATGCGCGGCGCGTGGCACGGGTGGTGGATGTCGAGGTGCCGATTGCCGGCCTGCCGCAGGCGCTGCACGGCTTTACCATTGCGCAGATCAGCGATATCCATGTCGGCCCGACCATCAAGCGCCGCTATCTGGAAGCGATCGTGCATGCCGTCAACCGGCTCGACGCCGACATGATTGCCGTCACCGGCGACCTGGTCGATGGCAGCGTCGCCGAACTGGCGCAGCATACCGCGCCGCTGGCACAATTGTCGGCCCGGCACGGCAGCTATTTCGTCACCGGCAATCACGAATACTATGCGAATGCACATGCCTGGATTGCCGAGATCCGCCGGCTCGGGCTGACCGTGCTACTGAACCAGCATGTGGTGCTGGTGCACCAGGAAGCAGCGCTGGTGGTGGCCGGTGTTACCGACTATTCGGCGCATCATTTCGATCCGTCGCACCGCAGCGATCCGGTTGCTGCACTGGCCGGCGCACCGGCGCATGCGCAGCTCAAGATCCTGCTGGCGCACCAGCCGCGCTCGGCGTCAGCCGCAGCCGATGCCGGATTCGACCTGCAGTTATCCGGCCACACGCATGGCGGGCAATTTTTCCCTTGGAACTTTTTCGTGCCGATGCAGCAACCGTATACCGCCGGCCTGAATCGCCTGAAGCAGCTGTGGGTCTATACCAGCCGCGGCACCGGCTACTGGGGGCCACCGAAGCGCTTTGGCGCGCCGTCCGAAATCACCCGGATACGCCTGAGCTCGGCGCCAATGCCCTGAGGCTGTACAAGCTATCCCAGCTTGGCGTCGCGAAACAGTGCCTTCAGTTCACGCGGCTGGCAGCGCCAGTATTGCGGCGGTGCATCGACTTGCGCGCCCAGTTCGGCCGCCGCATGCCAAGGCCAGCGCGGGTCATACAACATGCCGCGCGCCAGTGCGACCATATCGGCCTGGCCGGAAGCGATGATCGCGTCAGCCTGCCTGGCTTCGGTAATCAAGCCTACCGCGATGGTCGGCATGCCGACTTCGTGCTTCAGGCGCTCGGCGAACGGCACCTGGTAATGCGGCCCCAGCGGGATTTTCTGTTGTGGCGACAGGCCGCCGCTCGAGACATCGATAAACGCACAGCCACGCGCCTTCAAGGCGGCGGCAAACACTACGGTTTGTTCAATATCCCAGCCGCCTTCGACCCAGTCGGTGGCGGAAACCCGGATGCCGACCGGTTTGTCGGCCGGAAAGGCTGCGCGCACCGCGTCAAACACTTCCAGCGGAAAACGCATGCGGTTTTCCAGCGAGCCGCCATACCCGTCCGCGCGATGATTGGCCAGCGGCGACAGAAACTGGTGCAACAGATAACCGTGCGCGGCATGCACTTCGACGGTATCGATGTCCAGACGCGCGGCGCGCGTGGCAGCATCGGCGAAGGCGCCGCGGATGCGCTGCAAACCGTCTGCATCCAGCGCGGCCGGCGCCGCATTGCCATGCATGAACGGCAGCGGCGAAGGGGCACAGGTTTGCCAGCCGCCGTCACCGGCGGCAATCGCCTGACCGCCTTCCCACGGCACCCGGGTCGAAGCCTTTCTGCCGGCGTGCGCCAACTGGATGGCGATCGGCATTGCCGAATATTCGCGTACCGCCGTCAGCGTTCGTCCCAGCGCTTGCTCGGTGGCGTCCGACCACAATCCCAGGTCGTCGGGCGAAATGCGGCCGACCGCTTCCACCGCGGTGGCTTCGATAAACAGCAGGCCGGCGCCGGACAAAGCCAGATGGCCCAGATGCGTCTGGTGCCAGGCACTGGCTTGGCCGTCATGGGCCGAATACTGGCACATCGGTGCAATCGCAATCCGGTTCGGCAGCGTCAGGGATCCCAACTGAATCGGCGAAAATAGAGCGCTCATGGAAGAGAATGTTTGAATGATCGGATAGTAAGCATAGCAGTGAAATGCCGCTGCCGATTTTGTTGAATCAGGTCAATTGTGGGAGCGCAGTGCCCGGGAAAAAGGAATCATGCTATGCAAGCCATGCCGGCCATCAAGCATTAGCCGCGCAACCGACGGTGTCGGTCGACCCAATAGGCCCAGGCCACCAACAGCCATTGCGCCTGGCCGACCCAGGCCAGCGCGTTGACGCTGGGTGGCGCCTGGCCGCCAAACAGATCGCCAAAAGAAATCAGCAGCAGCAATCCGACCAATCCCCACAAGCCCCATTGCCCGCGGCGATTAGCAGCCTCGGTGGTGCGACAATACAGCCACACGCCAACGCCAAACAACAGCAGCTCCAGCGCCACGGTCACCGGCAGCGATGACCACAGGCCGAGCCCGACCATGGTGGCACTGCCCGGATACAGCGGCAGGTCCGGCCGGTGCATCAATGCATCGAGCAGCCAATGGCTGAAAACGGCCGCACCCAATACCAGCGCGCCGCGCTGATAGCGCCGCACCAGCCAGTAAGCGGCACCGGCCAGGATCGACCAGCCGATCACCGCCAGCAAACTGTGCGAATACGGATAATGAATGAAATCGAGCGGCGGATGCTGGCTGCCGGCAGTCAGAATAGTAACCTGTTCGATCCCCAGCATCAGCAGCGATGGCCATAGCAGATCGATGAATTGCGCGGCCAGAAACAACGAACCGAGCGAGGCTGCAGGCGCCAGCGCTTTGGCACCAAAACCGACGCCGAAGTGTCCTAGAAACATTTTTATTCTCCCTGACAAAGTGCGTTATGCACTAATGCTTATTTTACTTGGTCAGGGGAACGATAACGATGTTAAAACAGACTTGCAAAAGGCGATCCAGCAACGGCGATCATGTGCATTCATTCAGCCATGCAATGATGTTGGCAGCGGCTGGACGAATGTGCGAAATTTCACAGATCAAACGCGCACGAATAATGCGCCAGTCACACAGACTTGATTTGCAAGTCTGTATTGCCAAGTTTCAAGAGGACAATTAAAGCGGTCGATTGACTGCGCGGTTTCGGGCCGATGAGCGGGTCTTGAATTTGCGCCAAACATAACTGGCAACCGCCAGCAAAATCATTTTCCTCATTGAATCCTCCGAAAATTAAAACACACTTGCAGTTGAAGAGGCGGGTTGTGACCGACGCAAAATCATCGCAAGAACGCTTAAAGCCATGCGACCGGTCCCAAAAAATACGCCATCAATTGATAGGACTTGAACCACATTATTTGGTTCGTCATCCTGCTGCGTAACTCGGGCTCCTTCAGCAAGACAAACGGATTTTGCACAGCTGCGCCAACATGCAGGCCACAAGATCGGCATCGGCTCCAGCCAATTTTTGCCGTCGGCAGCTTTGTAAAGAAACAAAGTGCGTCGTCTCCCATATTCATGGGATGGCCAGGACATGAATTCGGCGCTACTCTTTTGCCTAATAGACATAAGTTGCTTCGGTGTGCATACTGTAGGAAATGTCACAAATACAAGCTTCCCTCTGGAACTGGTCAAGCAAATTTGGCGGCGTCACCGTCGGCGATGACGCTTTTCCGGGAATCGTGACGTTTTTCATGTTTAATTAGTGGGTGTTATATGTCGTGTATTGTCAAGACGCCCGTGGTTACTACGTTTGCACAAAGTTGCATGCCTGGTTTAGGTGGCGACTGGCCAGATTGTGCGGACGTTAGGTTTCACCCTATATGAAGTTAAAACTATGAAAGCCAGCTTTGCCGAATTGCTGAAGAAGATTCCTGGGCCAGCGTCCGAAAAATGGCCGGATGGCGAGCGATTTGTTCAGGCGCTTTCGCATGGCTCAATGACAGTTGAGTTGTATGCTCCAGCCGGCCACGATCCTCAAGCGCCACACGACCAAGATGAGCTGTACTTTGTGGTAGCGGGAAATTCGGAATTTGTTCTCGAAAATAATCGGACGCATCTTGCCGCCGGTGACTGTGTATTTGTTCCAGCTGGCGCAGTTCATAGGTTTGAGAGTTTCAGCAGTGATTTCTCAACATGGGCAGTTTTCTGGGGACCAAATGGTGGCGAATAAAAGTTTTAACTCGTCACTCAACCCAGACACACAGCAAAGGGCTTGCCGCTTCGCGGCACATGCTGGGTGCTGGTCAGTTCGGCGCTAAATAGCAGGAATACGGATGATGGATATACCGAGGGACTGTAAGGGTCGACCAGTGAGTGTTGGTTCCCGCGTTCGTTTACTGAATTTGTCGGGTGAATGGTTTAGGTCTCTACCGCTAGATGAAAAGATGGATGTCGAATCCATGATCGGGGAAATATTCGAAGTAGAAGAAATTGACGAATATGGTTACCCCTGGATTCGCAAATCATGGTCGAACGAAAACGAGGGAACGTGCAATTCACATTCCATTGCTGTAGAAAGCCAAGAAATCGAGAAAGTAGATGAATAGTTCTTTTAACTCATTGTGCGACACCGACGCGCAAGCGCGCCGTTCAACGTAGTCGTTAGAAAGATATGTCGCATTTGCATAAGTCCAATAATGTTTTAGTGCGTTATGTATTTGCGCACTCGCCGCGACTTATTTGTCAGAAATGTGGGGAGATGTTTCTGCTCGGTTCAATGAGCACTGATGTATCTCTCAAGGGATTAAAGGATCATTGTCCTTGTTGCGGCGAGCCGGGGCCATTCCACACGCCTTCTCGTCAAGAATTACTCGATAAAATTCCAGAGGCAGGTAAGTGGCTTTCGTATGTGGCATTTCCGGTCGCTATCGCTGTTTTATTCGCGATCCTCGGAGTCGCTATAATCATTGCGATCCGTTTATTCAAGGGGTAGTAAATTGAAGATCGTTTTGTCTAACTCGTTGCTGAACCATGACAAGCAACAGAAATCTTGCCGCTTCGTGGCGGAAATTGCCTGCCTGTTAGTGCGGCTACAAGGGCTTCCCCAAATTTTCAAGTAAGTTTTCCGGTTTGTCTTTGTGATTGTGTTCGAGCGTGCTTTTGCGACGATATGGCCGGCCTGCGATGCTACAAACGGTCTTGTTGAGCCGGTTCGTTACGCCGCTCGGACCCTGATGAAAGACGCGTGTGAAGATCCTCAATCGTTAGTCGGGCTGTGCTGCTTCCCCGCGCGCTAATCAGGTATTTCCCCACCCGGTCAAACCGTGACATCATCAACGCCTGCAGTCTCAAATGACAGTTCCTTTCACTTGCCAAACAGGTTTTGTTTGTGCGGTTTTCCGTATCAGTTACATGACTGGCTGAAATGCCTGGCCTTTGGCCAGCATCGCCCACACCATGCGCGCATTCTTGGCCGCAATGGCCACCAGGGTCTTGCCGTAACCAATGCGTGTTGCCAGCGCGACCGCCCAGCGACTGATGGCGTCCGTCTTGTTGACCGCGCTTGCCAGCACCGATCGGGCGCCCAGGATCAGCAACGTTCGCAAGTACCGGTCGCCCGCCTTGGTGATCTTGCCGAGCCTGCTCTTGCCGCCCGAACTGTACTGGCCCGGCACCAGGCCCAGCCACGCAGCCAGTTGCCTGCCATTTTTAAAATCATGGCCATTGCCGATGGCAGCCAGCAGCGCGGTGGCGGTCGTGGGGCCGATGCCGGGCATGTGCATGAGCCGCTGGCTGCGCTCGTCTTCCCTGGCCACCTGCTTGAGATGGGCATCGTATTCATCGATGCGCTGGTCCAGCACCGTGACATGGGTCAGCAGATCGGCGACTGCCCGGCCAGCCCAGCCCGGCAAGTGTTCCAACATTGAATGTGCGCCACGCCGGATCGTATCGGCTTTCTGCGGCAGCACGATGCCGAATTCCGACATCAGGCCGCGGATGCGGTTGATGGTGGCGGTACGCTCTTCGATGAATCCCTGGCGCACCCGGTGCACGGCCAGGGTCGACTGCGCATCTTCGGATTTGACCGGAACGAAGCGCATGTTGGGGCGGGTCACCGCTTCGCAAATGGCAGCGGCATCATTGGCGTCGTTCTTGCCTTGCCTGCCCTGGATGCGGTAGGGAGAAACGAACTTGGGCGCCATCAGTTTCGGGGTGTGGCCCAGCTTGATGAGTTGCCTTGCCCAATGATGGGCGCCGGTGCAGGCTTCCATGCCGATGATGCAAGGCGGCAGCTGGGCCAGCACTGCCAGCAACTGGTCGCGCGGGACATTGGGCTTGACCAGGAGCGGTTTGCCGGCGGCATTGATGCCGTGCAGGGCAAAGACATTCTTGGCCAAGTCGATGCCGACCACAGTCACTGTTGCAAGGCTGGCATTCTTGGCAACATTGGTGCTATGCTTGTCCATGACTTCCCCTCCTAAAAGGTGATTGATGTTGGCTGGAACCGCTATCGTGTCACCGCCTTGGTTTGCGGCGCATGCTTCTCCGCAAACTCGGGACGGGGAAGTCCCTTTCATTCGTTAGACAATATGCAGCAAAATGATCTTATTGCTGAGGCTGAAGTCCGAGTTCATTTTGGCTGTCATGGAGAAGCTATTGCGCTACTCGTGCAATCACAGAAGATAGACTTTAGCGAAGCGGAATTGACAGTCAAGAAGCTCGATGTTCTTAAGAGACTACGACTTCAAGAAAATAGAGGCGGGATTGCGTTTTTTGTCGGGATTGTCCACCTCTTGCTGGTTTTTTTGGCGGCTACAATAACCGGACTAGCATTTGGCTTCGGCGTTCAAGTAGCGTTGATACCTGCTTTACAGATCTAGAGGCACGCTTGGGCGGGATGACAAGCATTATCATGATGTTGGTTGCTGGCGCTTGTATTATTGCTTTTGTATATACATGGGTATTCCTGTTTCTCCATGCATGGTTTTTATTCATTTGCCAGCTTCCTGTTAAAAGGCGCATTTTGGCTGAATGCAGCTTCCCACAACGTATGCGGACTCAAGGGCTGGAGCCAATGTATTTTTCCATTCGTTCCAAGTATCTTCCTTGATAAAATGTCTAACGAAGCTTTCAACACCGCCATGGATGAAGCAACGAAATTGTCTTTGATATTTATGGCGGTTGGGTACGCCAGCCAAAAACAAGCGGCTGATTTTGCTGCAATTTCGCTTGCGGCCAACTCCATCAATTTCGCCGTACCGACGCACAAGGAACTGCACGAATCGATCACGTGGCTGCTTGCAAAAAACCTGATAACAAAACAAGGCAAGAAGTATTCGCTATCGAAATCCGGCATTGCCCTCATGTCGACTGCCCAGGATCGCGCCATTAAATTAGCCGACATCTGGGCAATATTGGAAAATGAATTTGCGCAGATCATCCATGCCTGAACTTGCTTCGGCATCGAACGGGCAGTGGCGCTCGCTATAATTCTTGCGCAAGTAGATTCAGGCTGATCGGCGGGCATGATCAGCATCGGTTTTGCGGCTGCCGGCAGTTGGAGTTCAAGGGTTTTTTGTAGTGCATTGCACATTTTTTCTGCTCGCCAAGCAGCCAATACGGTTTTTCCGGGTATCGTTACCGACCAGCGCTGTTGAAGAAAGTCATTCATGTACCTGCCAAAGCATGCCGAAGAAACCCGGCCTGATGTATTGCACAGCCTGATCCAGGCGCATCCATTCGCCACGCTGGCCACGCTTGGGGCGGCGGGCATCGTCGTCAATCATTTGCCGTTCATGCTCGATCGCGCCGCCGGCGAATCGGGCGCGCGCCAATCCGGTGTGGCAGGATTTGTCGGATACGGCCGACGCGGGGGCGATTTTTCAAGGGCCGGCATCGTATATTTCGCCGAACTGGTTTCCGAGCAAGCATGAACATGGCAAGGCGGTACCGACCTGGAACTATGCAGTGGTGCATGTGCATGGCGTGCCGCGCGTGATCGAGGATGCAGACTGGCTGCTGCAGCATGTGAGCGCATTGAGCGCGCTGCATGAATCTTCCCAGGCAGTGCCATGGCAAGTCAGTGACGCGCCGGCCGATTATATCGAACGCCTGATTGGCATGATCGTGGGAATTGAAATCCCGATTGCAAAAATGCTCGGCAAATGGAAACTGAGTCAGACGCGCTCGCGGGCTGACCAGCTGGGCATGGTCGCCGGACTGGAGTCACGCGCCGATGAGCGCTCGCGCGCGCTGGCTGGCTTGATGATGCAAAATATCGGCAAAGAGCCGCCAGGGTAAGCTAGCCATTATTCTCCACCCACAACAATTCCTGAGGAGTTTTTCATGCCTTCCCTGATGGCTTTCCTGCACCACATTGCGGCATTTACGCTGGTGGCGGCGCTGGTGCTTGAATTTACCCTGATGCGGGATGCTCTGACTGTACACAATGCCCGCAGGCTGCGGCTGGCCGATCTGGCTTTCGGCATGGCGGCAGGCGTGGTGCTGGCGGTAGGCTTGCTGCGGGTGTTTTATTTTGAAAAAGGCGCTGATTATTACTTTCACAGCATTCCATTCATCGCCAAGCTGTCGCTATTCGTACTTGTGGGGCTGTTATCGGCGTATCCGACCATGGAATTTTTATCCTGGTCAAAATCCTTGAAGAGTGGCCAGCTGCCGATCGTAAGCGAGCGCAAGATGCGCGTCATCCGCTCGGTGATTCATCTTGAGCTGGCCGGCATCGTGGCGCTGATCCTGTGCGCTGCGCTGATGGCGAAAGGCGTCGGCGCTGGCGCTGGCGCTTGATCCGGCATCCGGCAGAAAATATTCCTGCAGTAAATGCTTCTGCCGGCACAAGCGGCTATTGGAAATTCATCCAATAGCGGCGTAAACTGCCTGGATGACTTACCGATTGCTGGCCGACGCCACCCTGGTCTTGCACCTAGCCTTCATTGCCTTTGCCTTATTCGGCGGTGTGCTGGTGCTGTATTATCCAAAGCTGCTGCGGCTGCATCTGGCGGCCTTGGGCTGGGGTGTGCTGGTACAGTGGGCCAACTGGATTTGCCCGCTGACGCCGCTGGAAAACCAGTTGCGGCAACTGGGCGGGCAAGCCGGCTATGCGGGCGGATTCATCGAGCATTGGCTCAACCCGGTGCTCTACCCTGAACAGCTGACGCTGGAATTGCGCTATCTGCTCGGCCTGACGCTACTCCTGATCAACGCCATCATCTATGCCTGCGTCATCATCCGCACAAAACGCCAGGCGCGTGCCGTGAACAAGCCGCAACCGCCCCTGTCCAATGGTGCCGGCTGATCCGGGAATTTTAGCTCAGGGATATCCATTGCGACAAATCGGGCTGATTGCCGACACCCATGGCTTGCTGCGCCCGCAGGCGCTGGCAGCATTGGCGGGCTGCGACCAGATCATCCACGCCGGCGACATCGGCAGTCAGGACATCCTGTCTGCGCTGCAGACGATCGCCCCGGTGACTGCAGTGCGCGGCAATAACGACCAGGGTGCCTGGGCGGCAGCGTTGAAGGAAGTGGAAATCCTGCAGGTCGAAGAAATTGCGGTCTATATCCTGCATGACCTCAAGCAGCTCGTGGACGAGCCCACCACACTTGGCATGCAAGTTGTGGTCGCTGGCCATTCGCATCGGCCGCAGATTGCTGAACGCAACGGCGTGGTGCTGATCAATCCGGGCAGTGCCGGACCGCGCCGTTTCAAGCTGCCGGTGTCGGTAGGGCGGCTGGTGGTGGATGGCACCACCGTCACGCCGCAACTGCTGACGCTGCAATTGCCATGACTCGCATGCTGGATTACCGGCACAGTCCAGCATCCCGGATCGGCTCACATGGCAATCGAATGTACGGATCGCAAACCCCATATTGATTAAATGTTCTTCACGACACTTTATTGCGTTAACGCAATCTCTCTGCGCCATCCTGTCGCTACCATGCTTTAAAGAATGTGCGGCACCGTATTCTGCAACGCATCCCGACTTATTTTTTTGCATTTCTTTCGCATGGAATTGTCATGGCACTCAAACGTCGTTCTTCGATCGCCCGCATGCAGAATTACTACCGTGTGTTTCGTGCACATTTAAGTCCGACCAAGTCACTGTATTTTGCATTGCGTCTGACATTCTAATGTCCTCGCTGGCGGCATGATGCGATAGCCGCAACGATGTTGCGGCCGCATGATGCGACAAGCCTTTCAATCTTTCCGCAAAAATGGCCGCATGGCGGCGAACTTCGCTGCGCCCGGCACACCACTCGTTTGCAATTTTTTAATGCGAATTTTTCGATGCAGCGAATGCGCCAACAGCCATTCTCTGACATGACGCATGTCGTGCGCTGAAACGCGTCGAGCCGCTGATACGCGTTCCCGGCGGTGGCGGGGCTGGCAATGTCGGCAGGGCATTGCCAGCATTTGGAAAAACTCAATCTGCGTGGATATCCGGGTAGGTGCGCCGACCGTTGCGCACCAGCGCCGCCTGCTCCATTTCAAAATCCTCAGCGCAGTCCCGGTCACAAAATTTCTGTCCGCAAGGCAGATCCTCGTCGCAAAACCAGCATGTGCCCTTGGCCAGCATGACTGGCCGATGGCGGCATGCCTCGATGGCGGCGATCCGGTTCATTTCAACAAAATCATTGGCAATATCTGCTTCGTCACTCATGGCAATCTCCTGTGCTGTGGCGGCTGCGTTTAGGTCATGCAATACGATGCATGCCGCAGAGTTGGCAATATATAAAAAGCAGCAGGATTTGAAAGTAAGACGGCAACGCATGCTGACGTAGGAAAACATGAAGAAAGGTACGCAAGTTAAGCCAGATCAAATAAAGCCGGCGCAAATCAATCGATCCAGATGCTGCGGCGCCGGCCTATGCTGCTTAGCGCCGGCCCAGTACCTGCATCAGGGCCGGCACTTCCGCCGCGATCTCGCGTGCCAGGTAGCCGAGCTGGCCGAAGCGCGCGGCCAGCAAGTCGCCGGCGCGCGCATGCAGCGCCACGCCCCAGGCCGCGGCCTGCTCCAGCGTCGCGCCACGCGCAGCCAGCCCGGCAATGATGCCGGCCAGCGTATCGCCGGAGCCTGAAATCGCCAGGCCGATATTGCCGCCGTCATGCTGCCACAGGCGACCGTCCGGACTGGCCACGAAAGTGCTCGCCCCCTTTAGCGCCACCGTGGCCTGCCAGCGCTGCGCCGCCGTGTGGGCGGCCTTGCACGGATCGGCTTCGATGCTGTGCTTGTCACTGCCAGTCAGGTGTGCCATCTCACCGGCGTGCGGCGTCAGCAGCATTTGCGGCATTGCCGCCGGCCGTGCCGGCAGCGGAGCGCAAACTACTGCCATGGCACAGGCATCAAGCACTACATGTGCCTGGCCCAATAACGGCAGCAGCGCTTGCACGAAGGCGCAGGTGGCCGGCTCATCCTGCATGCCGGGTCCGATCAGGACTGCATCGATTTTGCTTGCGAGCTCGGCCAGCACGTCGGCCCCCTCCAGCGTCATGCCGCGCTCGGCGGTTTCCGGCAAGCCGATCACGCGCGACTCTGGAATCGCCAGCGCCACCAGTTGCGCCACGCTGGCGCCGGTGGCAATGGTCAGCTTGCCAGCGCCGGCACGCAGCGCGGCGGTTGCCGCCAGGATCACTGCACCCGGCATTTCGCTGGAGCCGCCGACGACCAGCACGCGGCCGCGCTCTTCCTTGTCGCCGTTGGCGGACGGCATCGGCAAACTCCATGCGCGCAACAGGCCATCGTCGATACTATCGATCGGATGCGTGCTGCGCTGCGTGCCGGCGCTTGTGACCGCGCTCATGATTTGGGCGCCGCCGGCACGTCCGGCTCGACCGTCACCGGCGTGCCGGCTTCGCGCAGCGGCGCCACAAAATTGATCAGGCGCGGCATCAACTGGCCATGCTTGCCGCAGCCGGGATCGAAGTCGTATGAGGTCACGCCGCAATTGGGCACGTCGCCGGCGCGATCGAGCGACAGCACCAATTCTTCATCCAGTTTTTCCAGCAGATAGCGAAAACAGTGGACGATCACCTGATGGCCGACGACCAGCACCCGCTCGCGGCAATATTCGCGGGTGATCGTGTCGATCAGGTTGCGCAGCCGCAGAATCACGTCGCACCAGCTTTCGCCGCCGGGTGGACGGAAATAAAATTTGCCGACGTGGCTGCGCTGCTCTTGCAGCTCCGGATATTTTTGCGCGATCCCGAAGCGGGTCAGCCGGTCAAGAATACCGAATTCTTTTTCGCGCAGGCGCTCGTCGGTGACCATCATCAGATCAGCCTGCTCGATCCCAGCATGCTCGAGAATCAGATTGGTGGTAGCGCCGGCGCGCAGGTAGGGTGACGACAGGATCACGGTCGGCTGCTGGTCCTGGGACATCTGCCCAAACCAGTGGCCAAGTGCCTGTGCCTGTTGTTCGCCCAACGCAGACAGAGGCACGTCAACGTCGCGCGCGGCAATGTCGATCAGCGGCAAGCCGGCGCTTTCAGCGGCATCGCGTGCCACATTGCCGGCACTTTGGCCATGCCGCACGATCCATAAACGATCAGGCCATTTCTGTTCCGTCATGCTTATCCTTTCACTTCATTCAGTGAAAGACCATTTGAAATGGGCAGAAGTTTCTGCCTTTGTTCGGCAGCGACATCCGAGCCCGGACAGACTTTCAGGAAGACCAGCATGTCGCTTATCAACATTGCGCGTGCTTGCACAGTGCATGGTCAGTTTTCCGAAGCAGGTGATTTGCATCGGCAGAATTACCGGACGCGCATGCACCGATGCGCAGTCAGCACAGGCTTAGCCGTTATTTCGCGCAACTGCAATTTCTTTGCAACATGTTGATAGGTCTAAACAGCTGGTGTCGGCTCCTTTGGTGCAAACCGGTCAGAGCTGTTCCATCAGCAGTTAGCTTGTTTGAGACAGGTCAAGTAGCACCTGCTTAATTACTGCTCATTTAACATCTTGACGAAACTGACACGCTCTCCTTGAGTCTGATTTTATTCCCATGTGATGCATTTGCTGGATCGCCATCATTGGCTTACTGCTTTATTCTACGGAGATGACTATGAAGAAACTTAAATTGGCGGCCTTGATTTCCATGCTGGGAATTGCCGGAGCAACTTTTGCCCAAAGTTCCGAAAGCGGCATTTCGGTCAGTACTGACCCGGCGCGTGCAGCCGAAGTTGAACAGCGGGCCCAGGAAATACAGGCGCGCCAGCAAGCCGGCACCAGTTCGTCGGGCGACAGTTCGTCTGGCGCCAGTGCTTCCGGCAGCGCGGTAGACAGTACCGCGGCTGATACCAGCACACAGAAAAAATCGAAGACTCATGCCAAGAAAAAGAAATCGGACAAGAGTGCAAAGTCCAAGGCTGAGACCAGCGCTGCAGCAGGCAGCGCAAGCGATATGAGCACGCCTGGTAGCAGCAGTTCAGGCGCAGACAGCGGCAGTACCTATGGCTCCGGCAGCAGCGGGTCTTCTGACAGCAGCCCATCCGGTACCGGTTCGGGTGACGCTAGCGACAAAAGTACATCACCTGGCAGCGGCTCCAGCGGGTCCTCCGACAGCAGCACGTCCGGCACAGGCTCGAGCGGCTCGTCTTCCGGCACCATGGGCAGCGGCTCGAGTGGTTCTTCCGACAGCAGCACGTCCGGCACCGGCTCAAGTGGCTCATCTTCCGGCACTATGGGAAGCGGTTCCAGTGGGTCCTCTAACAGCGGCACGTCTGGTACTGGCTCAAGCGATTCGTCTTCCGGCACCATGGGAAGCGGCTCCAGTGGAACTTCTGACAACGGCACAACCGGTACCGGATCGAGTGGTTCTTCCGACAGCAGCACAACTGGCACCGGTTCTAGCGGTTCTTCCGACAGTGGCACAACTGGTACCGGCTCAAGCGGGTCCTCTGACAGTGGCACAACTGGTACCGGCTCAAGCGGGTCCTCTGACAGCGGCACGTCCGGCAGCGGCAGTAGCACCATGAGCCCCGGCTCAAGCAGCGGTGCAAGCTCAAGCGGCACGGACAGCAGCAGCACAGGCACCACGCCAAGCAGCGGCACCCGGTAACGCTTTTGCTGCGGGAAGTTGCCGCAGCTGATTAAAATTGGCCATAGTTCCGGTTAATAACAATGCCGGACTATGGCCAATTCATGCCGACAACGCCAGGCATCGTGCCGTAGGTATTTCTGGTATCCAGCGCACCAAATTTATTACGGCCAGCGGTCTTGCCTGTGAACAGGTGCAACCGCTGGCCTTGTTTGTTAAGAGGAGAATTGTTTTAGCGGCACGCAGACAGATGATTTGAAGCAATGTGCACTTGCCGGCATATGCGTTTGCAGCCCGTCAAATTATCTCAAGACAACAAAGTGATTGCTATTGGGAAAGCAATTTGCTTCCAGAACAAAATCCGGGTTTTTAATCTGAAATATAAGCAGGCAAAATTACCCGTACATTACAAAAGCTCATAAAATAGCCGACATTCAATGACATAAAATCAACTTCGGCGCACATTTCCCGCTCCTTTCAATGAAAAAGTGGACAATCAAACGGCTGGTACTGACGGGATATGCAGCAGCAGTGCTGATCCTGGCTATGCTGGCAGGCATTGCGTGGCACAGCATGATGAAATCGCTGGAAATTTCGACATGGGAAAATCACAGCAATGCGGTGCTGATCTCGGCTGAAAAAATCAGCTCGTCGATGGCGCTGGCGATTGCCGCGCACCGTGGCTACCTGATCGGCGGCGGCCCCGAATCGCTGCTACAGCGCGAAGCGGCGCTGGAGGCGCTGCATGCAACACTCGATAACCTGACCGAACTGACCCAAGACGATCTTGAGCAACAGGTTCACCTGCAACATATCCGGCAGATTGCCTCCAGACGTATCGAGACGTTTTCCTTAACCGAAAACCTGCCCGACCAGCGGCACTTGACGGACGCGGAGCGTCTGGTCGGCGTGAGCGATTCTGCCAGCGCCGAACTGCAGGGCATCCTCGGCCAGTTGGTTAACCATGAGCGAGGCCTGCTGCGCCAGCATGTACAGGAAGAGCAAAGCCGACTGCAGCGGGCGCAGGTTAGCGGCGCATTGCTGTTATTTTTTCTTACGGCATTCCTGTATGGCCTGTACCGGCTCATCAGCCGCAATATCCGACGCGACGAAACCCGGCTGGCGCTGGAAAAAAGCGAGGCGCTGCTGCGGCAGATCCTCGAATTGCTGCCGGTCGGCGTATTCGTGGCCGAGCATGACGGCACGCTCAGCCTGATCAATCCGGCTGCACACGACATCTGGGGCACGGCGCGCGATGAAATGCCGGATCAACCTTTACCGTATCACGCGTGGCGGGTCGACAATGGCAAGAAAATCACCCCTGCCGAATATGGCATGGTACGCGCGCTCTACCATGGCGAAGTCACGCTGAATCAGGAATTCGAAATCCTACGCCGCGACGGCACCCGCAAGCTGCTGCGCAGCTCAGCCATGCCGCTGCGCGACAGCCGCCTGCAAATTATTGGCGCCATCACAGTCAACCTGGATGTTACGGATGTCAAGCGTGCGGAAAAGGGATTGCAGGCAGCCCATGATGCGCTGGAAGCCAGGGTGGCGATGCGCACCCGCGAACTGGTGGTCGCCAATGCTCAGCTCAAATCGCAGATCGAGGAACGCAGACGGGCCGAGGACGCATTGCGGCAAACGCAAAATATACTGACCATCGCCCAGCGCGTGGCCCATGTCGGCAGTTGGGAAATCAATCTGATTACTCAGGATGCGCAATGGTCGGATGAATTTTTTCGTATCTGCGGTCTCGAACCGGGATCGGTCACGCCGACGATTGCGGCCGGCTTCAAGCTGATCCATCCGGACGACCACCGGATGATATCGACCCTGGTGCAGCAGGCCATCAAAGAGCGCAAGGAATACAAGGCGATCGTGCGCGTGTTGCGCCCGGACGACACGATCCGTCATGCGCTGCTGCAGGGCGAACCGGTCTACAGCGGCCTGGAACCGCCGACCAAGCTGATCGGCTCGATGCTCGATATCACCGAGCAAAAGCAGAATGAGGAAATGCTGCGTCAATTGGCGGCGCATCAGCAAACTATCAAGGAAGAAGAAAGAAAGCGTATTGCCCGCGAAATCCACGACGAGATGGGGCAGAACCTGCTGGCACTGCGCATCGACGTGTCGATGCTGCATGCACGCACCGCCATTAATCATCCCAAGCTGCACGCCAAGGTTGCAACGGTCCTGACCAATATCGACGATACGATCAAGAGTGTGCGCACGGTGATCAACAACCTGCGTCCGGTAGTGCTCGATCTCGGCCTGCATGCATCGTTCCAGTGGCAGCTGAAGGAATTCCAGCGCCGCAGCGGCATCGTCTGCGAGCTGCATGCGCAGGCAGACGAACTCGATAGCGGCTTGACCGAGGAACAAACCATCACGCTATTTCGCATTCTGCAGGAATCGCTGACCAACGTTGCCCGGCATGCCAATGCCAGCTGCGTGCATATCACCCTGGAGCGCAAGGCGGAACGGCTGCACATGCAAATCGCCGACGATGGCATCGGCATCTATCCGGGCGAACGGCGCAAGGCGAAATCGTTCGGTCTGATCGGCATTCGTGAACGCATCAGCAGCATCGGCGGCGAACTGAAAATCGACAGCACGGTCGGGCAGGGCACCGTGTTGCAGCTGTCGATTCCGCTGGAACCGGCCGTGTCGCTGGAACCGGCATCGGCGCTGCAGCTGCAAGCCTAGTAAGCCGCCCTGATTGAGGCAAGTGCCGGGTGTCTGGTTCTTCTGGCCGGTGCATGCTCGATAAAACGCTGTGCAATTGCATATACGCTCAGGCATCCTCTTGCGAATCGCATTGAACATCGATTCTTCCGACAACGCAGACCCTTGCACCTTGATTGGGCGCGCTTAACCATCGATATGCGCTACCAGCGGCAAATGATCCGATGCAATGCGCGCCAGCGGCGATGCATGCCGGCGCACATGCACCAGCCGGTGGCGCGGACGGATCCAGATCCGGTCCAGTGCAAACAGCGGCCAGCGCGATGGGAACGTCACCGGCGCCGGCACCGATTCGAAGTGCGACACCAGCCAGCGCAAGGGCCGGCCCCAGACGAACCATTCATTGACATCGCCCAGCAGCACCACCGGCATCTGGTCAGTATCGAAAACCTGCAGCAGCCGCCGGATCTGGTCGCGCCGCTCCGCCGGACGCAAGCCCAGGTGGGTCGCAACAACCCGCAGCGGATGGCCGTGGCAATCGATGTCCGCATCGAGCGCGCCGCGCGGTTCGCGCTTGCCGAAAGAAAGGTTGATCGCGCGCCGGCTGACAATCGGAAAACGGCTCAATACCGCATTGCCGTAACGCCGGTAGGCAATCTCGAAAGTCGGCGCTTCCGCACCGTCAAATCCGGTCGCGTCGCGCAGCATCTGCAGCACATTCGGAAAGTGCAGCCCGCCAAGCGGCACTTCCTGCAGCGCCACGATGTCCGCATCGATTTCCTGCAACACCTGCACAATGCGCTCCGGCGCAAAGCGGCCATCGCAACCGACGGCGCCATGGATATTGTAGGTTGCAATCGTCAGCGGCCACGGGTTCAGGTCCGGCACTGCCTTTAGTATTTCGGAAGAATCCGGCAGCGCGCGATTCATTGCGCCTCCATGCCGGCCTTGCCGGAAAACAGGCGCTGCAGGCCGACTGCCATCAAGATCAGCAGCGCTGCCACCGCCGCCAGCACCGCCACCGTGCCGATGCTGGGACGACGCGCGGCTTCTGCCAGGTTATGCACGAAAGTCACGGTCAACATGATGCCGGGCGCCATGCCCAGCAAGGTGCCCAATACAAAATCGCGAAAGCGCAGGTGCGATGCGCCGGCCACCAGGTTAATCACGGTAAACGGCGCCACTGGCAGCAGCCGCACGATCAGCACCGTGACAATGCCGCGTCTGGCAATGCGCTGGCTGAGTTTATTGATGCGTGACCCCAGCAGCCGGCGCACCGTATCGCGGCCCAGCCGCTCACCGATGGCGTAACTGACCGAGGCGCTTAACAAAGCGCCGCTGATTGCATAGCCGGATGCCCACAACGGGCTGAACACGATACCGGTGACCGCAATCAGCAGGGTAATCGGCATTACCAGTCCGGCCACCGCATACACTGCCAGCACCGCAACCGGTGTCAGCGGCAAGTCTTCAAGCTTGCGGGCCAGCGCAATCAGCGTGGCCAGGTTGGCCCACTCCCGCAATGGCGTCCAGCGCCATGCCAGCGCCAGCAATGCCAGCACGATCGCCAGCGTGGCCAAAATAATCAGACGGCGCGGCGCCGGCCGTTGCGATTCTTCCGGGACAAACTGTGCAACCAGTTCGTCGGGATCGATCGGCTTTTCCGGATCGAACGGCGCCGGACTGGGAATCAGCGCGTCGAGTTCCGGCGTCGTGACCGGCTCATGCGTCTGCAGCGATCGCCCGGGCCGGGTCAGCGCCGCCACCGTCGCATGCAGGCTGTTGCTGCGGTGCGATACTTCCATGACCTGCTCCGGCCGGGCGGCCAGATGTTCGCCCAGCAGGCGCGCCCGCATGCGTGCAATCGCGGTGCGGATGCGCGCACGTTCGACGTCGCTGCCAACAGCTTCAATGGTCAGGTTACATTCGGTATCGAATGCCATCGACCGGTTGGACAGGTTGGCAGAGCCGACCGATAACACATCGTCGTCCACTGTGAACACTTTACTGTGCACGTTCAGGCAGCCCTGTTCCAGGCCCGGCAGATACGGACAGTACAAGCGATAGCGCAGATGGTGGTCGGCTGCCTTCAGGCGCCGGTGCACGCGCGCGCGCAGCACGCCCATGGTCGATTCTTCCAGCCAGCCGCTTTGCGTCTTCGGCGACACCACCATGACTTCCGGCCCGGCCGGTTCGGCCAGGCGCGCCGCCAACGCCTTGCCGATCAGGTCCGAGGTGAAATACTGGTTTTCGAAAAACAGGTGATGCTGCGCGCGTGCAATAGCATCCTGATGCAACTGCCGCACTTCAAACACGCCGGCGCGTTTTTCAAACGGCGGCTCGGTGCGCGACACTGCCACGTCGATATCGGTCAAGTCCGGGGCCACGTCGCGCGGCCACAAATCGCGTTCAGCCGCACCGTGGGCAGGCGGACGATGGCCGGTCGCACGTTCCCAGCGCACGCGACACAATTCCCCCAGCGCGCGCGCGGCGTCGCCATCGACCATCGACTGCACGTCATGAAACGGCGCATACGGCTTGCCGCTGGTATCGCAGCGCCGCGCCTCATTGCACGCATGTGCCGGCGTGTCCCAGCGACAGCGGGTCAAATCCAGGCCACCGACAAAGGCCAGCGCATCATCGATCACCACTACTTTCTGATGGTGCGAGGCCCCCCCGGGATGGCGCCCATCCATCCAGAATGCCAGCCGGCGATGGGTGCGCCAGCCAAGTTTGTACACCGGTAACCATTCGCGCTCCAGCGCATACAGCATGGCGAAATCCCAGTTCAGCACATAGGCGTGCAGATGCGGCCGCTGCGCAACCACTGCATGCAGGAAATCGCCCAACGGTTCCGGCAAGCCGTCATTGGCGCCACCCGGCATCAGCCACATGCGGCTGTCGATATCCCAACTCAAGATGAAAATACTGTGCTGCGCCTCGCGTATCGCGGCGCGTACCGCTTGAAAATATGCATCGGCATCAATCAACAAACTGAATCGCGGCGCCCTTTCAATGCGCCAGCAATTATGTCCAGGTTGCAAGAGCCGAGCAGGAGAGGCAGAAAATGAGTTGGCGGGTGTCATGCCCAAGTATGGATATAGATAAGATAATTTTCTGTTCGACGCCGAACACATGCGATGGTTTCGGAAAGTGATGTGCATCATCGTTGCACCATGCGTGACACCCCAACCATGCCAGCTGTGCGAGAAAGGTGTAGAAAAATACCGTCAAGAAAAAATCCGCCATGGATTTTATTTTCCACCTTTCAATCATGCTGCCGACCATTTATTCTGGCGCTCACATGTCATCTTGCAATACGCCAGGCATCTTTAAAATCCTGCGCGATTTTCCTATCTTTTTCAATAAACCCGTCTATAGTGAATCGTCCTGCTTTCATTGCGGCGCATTTTTGCGATTCATTTGTTTTCTGCTTTTTCTTTCTCCCCCCAGACGATGCTTTCACCCCGGTGAGCCTTTGCGCTCACTATTTTTTTATGTTTTTTTAAGGTATTCAACATGCGCACTCTGACTTCACTCATGCTCGGCACCGTGGTATCGCTTTTCCTGTCGACGCTTGCCTATGCCGCCGGCTGGGACATCAAGGACCTGGGCACTGCCAGCGGCAACGCCGGCTTCGGCAACGGCATCAATAATCGTGGTGAAGTGGTCGGCCAGTACTGGACCGACAGCAGCGAACGGCGGGCGTTTTATTACAATGGCGAAACCATTATCGATATCGGCACTCTCGGCGGCACCTATGCGGCCGCGCGCGCGATCAACAGTCGTGGCCAGATTGTCGGCGACAGCTGGACCGGCGGTCCGGCATCGGAAGCTCACGCATTCATTTATCACAATGGCAGCATGCGCGATCTCGGTAGCCTGGGTGGCAATACCGTGTATGCGAATGCGATCAATACCAGAGGGCAGGTGGCCGGCACCAGCACGCTGAACAATGCGCCGCGGCCGGTGGCGCGCGCCTACCTGTACAGCAATGGCAGAATGACGGACTTGAACACGCTGGGCGGGCCATCCAGCAGCGCCGCCGGCATCAACGATCTCGGCCACGTCGCAGGCAGCAGCCAAATTGCACTGACCAATGCTGCCAATCACCAGCCGTACACGCATGCGTTTGTCTACCGCGGTGACCGGCTGGTAGACCTGGGCACGCTGGGTGGCATGGAAAGCTTCGCCACCGGCATCAACGCCCGGGGCGACATCACAGGCGCCAGCACGCTGGCCGGTGAACAGCAAATCCATGCATTCCTGCACCGTAACGGCACGATGCGAGATCTCGGCACGCTGGGCGGCAGCTTCAGCAACGCCACTGCCGTCAACAACCAAGGCCAGGTGGTGGGAATCAGCCGGATTGCCGGCGATCAGATCGCACACGCGTTTCTGCATGACGGCCGCCGGATGATCAACTTGAATACGCTGCCGGAAGTGGTCGCTGCACAACTGCTGATTGATACCGTCGACAGCATCAACGACCTTGGCCAGATTACCGGCTCGGGCTATATCAAGGGCAGCCAGACGCCGCACATTTTCGTGCTGTCGCCTCGCTAGGCGGCACTCCCTTAATTTCCTCAGCATGGCTGAAAAGCGCCGTCGGCATGCGGCAGCCACATCAATGCAGACTTGCCGCATGCCGACGGTACCAGTCGACGAACTGGTCGGCGAGCATCGGTCGGTCAAGATGAAAACCTTGCGCATGGTGGCAGCCATGCTGCTGCCAAAATTGTAAATCCTGTTCCGATTCGATGCCTTCGACGACTACGTCGATGCCGAGCGAACACCCGAGCGCGATGATCATGTCGGCAATCACCAGCCCGCTTGGAATATGCAGCAACATGGTTTGCACTGCCTGCAAATCCAGTGAGGCAGGCATCGTGCTGGTTTGCATCTCATTTGCAAACAATGCTATCAAGCTTTCCTCCGCACCGTGAACAACGGGTGACGACAAGAAGTGCAAGAACTCACCTGTTTGAGGAGCGGTCACCAGAACGGCGTCAATGTAGAACAGAAAATTCGACTGGGTTCGCGATTCGCTGGGCACCCGTGAGCGCCGCATGAAATATGCCAGATGGCGAACGGCGCAGACCATGGTGCCGTCACGGCAGTGAGCTGTGGCTTGAGACCGATTGCATGCAGTATAAAACGTGAAAATGGGGTCCATTGTAAAACCATCAGACCACACATTTCACATTTTCATTGATATTGCACAAGCCATTAAATTATTGATATATTGCAAATTCAAGTTGTTCGACTGCACTACCATTTGTCACAATGGGCAATGCCCGTTAAGCGGTGCCAGCACTTGCACCATTATTGCCCCCTGGGCCAAGAGCGCCATTGCATTGCTCTTGCGCACGACATCCTATGCCATACCTGTTATCCATATCCGAGATCCTTGATGAACCCGCCTATTTTTAAAATATTGCATCTCGCATCCATACTATTGGCGGCAGCCGTAGCAATGCACGCGAGTGCCGCATCGCTGCGGTCATTTAACGCCGATCCGAAACAGGTGACAGTGTCCGGCGTTTCATCCGGTGGCGCGATGGCGGTGCAGGCCCATGTTGCGTATTCGGCGACCTTCAAGGGCGCAGCCATCTTTGCCGGGCCGGCCTATTACTGTGCCCAGGGCAGCCTGGCCTATGCCACCGCGCGCTGCATGGAGCCCTTGAGCTCGCTGCAAATTCCCGTCGCCGAACTGGTCAGCACCACGCGCAACTGGGCCAGTCAGGGCTGGATCGACAATACCGCTAACCTGGCCAATGCCAAGGTCTATCTGTTTAGCGGCACGCTCGACCAAACCGTGCGCCAGCCCAGCGTCGATGCACTGCGCGCTTATTACCAGCACTTCGTCGATCCGGCCAATATCGTCTACAACAATGCCACGGTCGCCGGCCACGGCTGGATTTCACTGATGGGGCCCGTCGCCTGCGCCACGTCGCAAAGTCCGTACATCAATAATTGCAATATCGATGTGCAGCAGACATTTCTGTCGATGTTCCATGGCCCCTTGCAGCCGAAACAGACCGGGCAACTGTCCGGCCAGTTGTTGGCGGTGGACCAGGGTGAATTTGTCGATGACCGCAATCCGAATCTGCATGGGCTCGACCACCATGCGTGGCTGTATGTGCCGGCGACCTGCGCGCGCGATGAGTTATGCGGGGTACATGTGGCTTATCACGGCTGCAACATGTCTTACACGAAGATTGGCGACCAGTTCATCCGGATGTCCGGCTTGAATGAATGGGCCGACACCAATCATATGATCGTAGTTTATCCTCAAGTGTTTCCCTCGCTGCTCAATCCAGTCAATGGCCAGGGCTGCTGGGATTGGTGGGGCTATGACGATCCTGATTATGCCAAGAAAAGCGGGCGTCAATTGTTAATGACCAAGCGTATGCTTGACCGCATCACTGCCGGCTATGCGCCAGTGGCCGCGCCTGCCAATCTCGTCGCCAGCCGCATCTCGGCAAGTTCGATTCGCCTGACCTGGAGTCCGGTCGATGGCGCTGCTGCTTACAAGCTGTACCGCAATGGCGTACTGGTCAGTGACAGTCGGCTGACGAACCCGGATTATGCCGATGGTGGCTTGAGCCACGGCACCTACTACACTTACACGGTACGCGCAGTTGCACCCAACGGCAACGTGGGGCCGGCGTCGCAGGCATTAAGCATTTCCACGCGCTAGAAAATCCCGGGCTTGCCCGCCACGGTACCGATGCCGACGGGCGCTTATGCCCTGGCAAGTTTATTGCGTGTGATCCAGCGGCAAGGTTACTGTCAGTGCCAGTCCCTTGCCTTTTTCGGTGGCAATCGACAAGGTGCCGCCTAGTGCGCTGACGCGCTCTTGAATCCCGACCAAGCCGAAGGCATTGGCTTTGCGTCGGCACCCGGGATAGTCGCCCACACCATTGTCGGCGACTTGCAAACACAGCATCCGGTCATCCCGATGCAGCCGGATATCGACCCGATTGGCCTGCGCATGTCGCAGCACGTTGTTGAATGATTCCTGCAATGTGCGCAACATGACCAGCGCCCGCTCGTCATCCACCTGGATTTCGCTGCGGTCGGTATCCAAGGTACAGACAATGCCGCTGCGGCGTTCGAATTCCTTGATTTCCCATTCAAAGGTCGCCGCCAATCCCAAGTCCAGCACGGCCGGACGCAGGTTGTTGATGATCGTGCGCACGTTCTTGATCATGCTGTCGATATTGTTCAAGGCTGATTCGACTGTCGATGCAACCCGTGCCTGTCCCGGGCCGGCGGCGCTTTCCATCATCAGCACATCGATGCGCAAGGCCATCAGGTTCTGTCCCAGCTGATCGTGCAATTCACGCGCAATGCGCTTGCGTTCTTCCTCAATAATTTTTTCGGTATGCTGGCCGAGTTCACGCAACAATTGCTGTGATTGCTGCAACGCCTGTTCGGCGCGTTTTCTTTCGGTGATTTCCTCGGTCAGTTGCGCATTGCTCTTTAACAGGCGCGCGGTACGTTCGCGCACCCGCACTTCGAGTTCGTCGTTTGCCGCACGCAGCATTCGTTGCGCATGTTGCTGATCGCGCTGCCGGTGCCGTTCGCGCGCCAGTTCTACCTGGTCGGTGATATCCCGGGTAAAACAACGGGTCGATACAAAATGACCATTCACCATCCATGCATTCGAATGCATCAGTACATGCTTGATTGTCCCATTCTTGCAGCGCAGGCGCGCCGGAAAATCGATCAGGGTTTCGCCGCCTGACTGACGTCGCAGCATGTCTTCGGCGACGTCCTGATCCGCATGGAACTCCAT
>JAKFFK010000187.1:0-5443 GCA_036675285.1 Paucimonas sp.
GTTTTACAACCGGATGAAACGCATGCCCGACGGCAGCAAGAAGGATTACACCGTCGAAGACCACGCGTATCGCGTCTATCGCGCATTGGGCCACGATGTCACCAAGCTGCCGGACGCATTCGTCTCGGCGCTGGAGATTTCCGCTGCCGACCACATGCTGATGGTGGCTGCGGTGGCGCCGTATGTCGATGCGGCGATTTCAAAGACGGTCAATGTGCCGGAAGACTATCCGTACAACGAATTCAAGAACCTGTATATGGAAGCATGGCGCACGGGTCTCAAGGGCATCACCACCTACCGGCCCAACAGCGTGCTGGGTGCGGTGCTGTCGGTGCCGACGGCAGCTGCGCCGGCTGCTGTCAATCCGCAACCGATCACCTTGTCCGAACAGGACAAGCGGCTGGTGCTGACCGAAGTGGCGATGTCGCCGCCGCTGGCTTCGCTGCGCTGGCCGTCGCGCCCCGGCTTGCCGGCCGGCGCCACGGCCTGGATCAGCGGCACGATCCGCACGCCGCAGGGTGAATTCGCGGTGGCGGTGTCGGAGCAGGCCGGCGTGCCGTTCGAGGTCTGGGTATTGGGCGGGCAGCCGCCGCGCGGCCTGGATGCGATCGCCAAGACCCTGTCTTCCGACATGCGCGCCAATGACCGTGGCTGGCTGCGCAAGAAGCTGTCGATGCTGACCCATGCCTATGGCGACGCCTTCGAGATGCCGATGCCGCCGCACGGCGAAATGGTGGCGGTGCCGAGCGCGACTGCGGCGCTGGCCAAAATGGTCGAATGGCGCTACCACCAGCTGGGCGCGCTGGCATCCAAACCGGATGACCCGACCCCGGTGCTGAATGCGCTATTTGCCGCGCACGAGCCCAAGACTGGCACCGACGGCACGCTGGCCTGGGTGGCCGATGTCCGCAACCCGTCCACTGAAGATGACTTCGTGCTGATGCTGAAGGAATTGCAGATGCCGGACGGCAGCAGAAGGCCGTACAGCATGTGGCTGACCGGCGGCCATCCGCGCGCGCTCGATGGCTTGTGCAAATTGCTCAGCCTCGACATGCGGGTGATTGATCCGGCCTGGATCGGCATGAAGCTGCGCAAGCTGCTGGACTATGCCGAGCCGCGCGGCGACTTCCTGGCGCGCATACCGGGCAGCGATAAGCAGGCCAGCTATCCATCCACGGTGGCCTATATCGCACAGCTGGTGATTCACCGCTATGCCATGCTGGGCATCCTGACCGAACAGGGTTCGCCGGTCAATGCGATGGGTGTGGTCACGGATGAACCGACCCATCCGGCCAAAGCCAGTCCGACCATGGCCGGCAAGCTGTGCCGCGAGTGCGGCAATACCAACGTGATCCGCAAGGATGGCTGCGATTTTTGTACCGCCTGCGGCACGACCGGCACCTGCGGCTAGTCTGGCAGTCGAAAGCAGTCCGAATGCGCGAGCCGTTGACATCCGGCGCAGACCCTTTTGCCTGTGCATAGCCTTCGCGATTGACCGCAGGGCAGGCATTGATGGACTTCGTAGATTGATGAACTTTCTTTTTTTGAAAGAATCGATTTTTCCGGCGTGAGCATCGGTGCACGAATCGAGCGTCTGCTCTGCAGCGCCGCTGCAGCTTGATTCTTGCATCCTTACAGAATCCTTCCGCTACTCCTGTTCCATTCTCTGCCGCTGCCAGCCACTGGCTGCAATGGGTCGGCCGTGTCCAACCGATCGCAGCCGTTGCACCAGTCCAGCCCCCCACACAGGGCAGACATCGTCGCCAGGAATGTTAATTTTTTAACGACAAGCCGCACCGTGCCCTGTTGCTTTTTCCCGGATCCGTCCCATCGCATATTTAAGATTTCGTGCTGTGTAAGCAATGGTGACAATCAGCTTCAGCGAGAGAAAGCGTCGCTTAATGCATGAAACAATGTCTTTATGATTTCTCTATAGAGATATTTCAGGTAGGATTTACGGCCCGGGCCATTCGGCCTGCATTCGTCCGGGAACCGCTGTGGCACATTGCCCTGATCCTTGTCCGTTTAGCATGAGGTTTTATGTTTTTCCACCGCCGTCAAAGCCGCTGCCGTGTTCTATTCTGCTTGCCGGGGCGCTCGCTGGTTTATAAAAAAACCGCTCTGACGATGACCTGTCTTGCCAGTCTGTTATTGACGGCGGCGCTGCCGGTCCGGGCGGCACAATTGGCCCCGCAAGACATGGTCGATTTAAGCCTGGAAGAATTGGCCAATATCCAGGTGACGTCGGTGTCAAAAAAATCGGAATCGCTGGCGGATGCGCCGGCATCGATTTTCGTGATTACCGGAGAGAATATCCGTCGTTCGGGCGTCACCACGCTGCCGGAGGCGCTGCGCCTGGCCCCCAATTTGCAGGTTGCGCGTGTAGACGCACGTAATTATGCGATCACGGCACGCGGGTTCAACAGCCCGTTTGAAAACAAGCTGCTAGTGCTGATTGATGGACGCACTGTCTATACACCGCTGTTTTCCGGCGTGTTCTGGGATGCGCAGGATGTCGTGCTGGAAGATGTGGCGCGCATCGAAGTCATCAGCGGTCCGGGCGCCACGCTCTGGGGCGCCAATGCAGTCAATGGCGTGATCAATGTGATCACGAAGTCGGCTGCCGAAACCCACGGCGCGCTGGCCGCCGTCGGCGCCAGCCAGCATGAAAAGAATGGCGTGCTCAGGTATGGTGGCGCTCTCGACAATGGCGGCCATTACCGCGTGTATGGGAAATATGTCGACCATGACGACACGCAGCGCGCCGATGGCGTGCCGGTGCTGACGGGATGGAATCGCCAGCAAGCCGGGTTCCGGACTGACTGGGGCAACAAGCTGCACGGTGTCACGTTGCAGGGCGATGCCTATAACGGCGCATTGCACCAGCAAGGCACCCGCGATATCAGCATTGCCGGCGCCAACCTGCTCGGCCGCATGCATACCAGGCTGGTTGGCGGCTCGGATGTCAGTTTGCAGGCGTACTGGGACTACACCGAACGTAATCAGCCCGGTGCATTCATCGAGCACCTGCATACGCTGGATATCCAGCTGCAGCATGCCATCAAGGCAGCCAAGGATCACGACATTGTCTGGGGCGCCGGTTATCGCATGGCGCTGGATCGCGTGCAAAATGACAAGAATTTCGGATTCTTGCCTGGTTCGCTGAATATGTATTGGGGTAACGTCTTTGTGCAGGACGAAATAACGCTGCACGAAAATGTGCGCCTGACTGCCGGCGCCAAGTTTGAAACCAATAATTACACCGGCGTCGAATTTTTGCCAACCCTGCGTCTGTCATGGAAGCCTGCGCCGAACCAGCTGCTCTGGAGTGCCGCTTCGCGATCGGTACGCACGCCGTCGCGTATTGACCGTGATTTATTCAGTCCGACCACTCCTTTCCTGGTCAATGGCACGCCGAGCTTCTTTGTTGCGGGCGGCCCGGCGTTTGAGTCGGAGATCGCCAATGTGGTGGAGCTTGGCTATCGCATGCAGCCAATCCCGACCCTGACCTACTCGGCAACCGCGTTCTATAGCCAGTATGACAAGCTGCGCACGCTGGAGCCAAATCCGAATGGCTCCATCTTCAGCAACGGTGCCGAAGGCAAGACGCGCGGTATTGAAATGTGGGGCAGCTGGCAAGCCATGCCGGTCTGGCGCCTGTCCGCCGGCCTGGTGGCGCAGCGGATTGATACCAATCTGAAACCGGGCAGTCAGGATGCATCCGGCGCGACCGGCCTGGCCACCAGCGATCCAAGCAATTACTGGATGCTGCGTTCCTCGTTCGATATCGCCCAGGGAAAAGAGCTGGATGTGACGATTCGCCATAGCGGCAGCCTGGCCAGTCCGGCGGTGCCTGCGTATACCACGATGGATATGCGTTATGGATGGAAAATCCGCCGCGATCTGGAATTGTCGGTCGTCGGGCAGAATTTGCTGGACCGGTCGCATCCCGAGTATGGCGCAGCGCCAGTACGCAGCGAATATGAGCGCAGCGTTTTTGTAAAGCTTCTCTGGCGGATTTGAGTTGCCTGACACAAAGCCGAAGTTGAAAATAAATGAACAGTTTTAGCCATCTGCTGCAGGCATTTGCGCATCCTCTACTTTGCTTGAGGCTGCCGCGGATCAGCGGGCGATTCACCTGCGCAGTGGCATTGCATGCTTTGATTGCTTGGTTGCCGGCCATGGCGATCGCACAAACGTCTGTCTTCAACAGCGGCGCAGCAGCCAGCGAAGAGCGCGTGAAAGCGGCTTTCATATACAAGTTCCTGAATTATGCTGACTGGCCACCTGCGTCATTCGCCAAGCCCGAATCGCCTTATGTCATCGGCGTGATCGGCGCGGATGCCATCGCCGACGAGCTGGCAAAAATTTCAGCCGGCCGCAGCGTCAACAGCCGGCCCGCGGTTATCAAGAAAATCCAGCCTGGAGACGCCTTGCATGGCATTCATGTTTTGTTTATCGGCAAAGCCGAGCGCGCCAGGCAGCCGCAATTGCTGAAGCAAGTGCAACTGCAGCCGATTCTGGCCATCACCGAAACCGAAGGCGCGCTGGCACAGGGCAGCATGATCAATTTTCTGTTGATCGACGATCACGTGCGCTTTGAAGTCGCGCTCGAACCGGTGGAAAAATCCGGCATGAAACTCAGTTCGCGAATGCTGACGGTGGCCATATCAGTCGACAAGGGAAACCAGCAATGATCAGCAAGGCAATTAAACACTCGATATCACGCAAGTTCATGCTGGCCGTCCTGGCGACGACTTGCGCGGCGTTACTGGTGTCGGGTGCGGCAATGCTGGTGTTTGATGTGCAAAATTTCCAGCGAAGCTGGGTCGATGATCTCGACACCCAGTCCGATATTCTGGCCCAGGTCAGCTTGCCGGCGCTTGAGTTCAACGACCCCAAGGTTGCCCGGGAAAACCTGGAGCAGCTCAGGGCGCGCCCCACCATCATTGCTGCAGCGATTTATGCGCAAAATGGCAGCCTGTTTGCGACCTATGCCAGCGGTTCATCGATATCAACCGCGTATCCGCGTATTCCGCAAGCGTATGGATACACCATCGGCAACGGCCAGATCAGCAATTTCAAACGCATTACCCGCAATGGTGAAACTGTCGGCACGGTATACCTGCAGGCGCAGTATCCATTGGCGCAGCGCATCAAGCGTTACCTGGCAATCATGACCGCGGTCATGGCCGGCAGCCTGATCGTTGCAGCCCTGGTATCAACCTGGCTGCAGGCCGCAATTACCAAGCCGGTTGTGGCGGTCACGCATGCAGTCAACCAGGTAATCCGCCGTCGTGACTTTTCAATGCGCGTCGAAAAATCGACTGAAGATGAAATCGGCGTGCTGGTCGACGCCTTCAACGGCATGCTCACTGAAGTGGGCGAACGCACCAAGGCGCTTGAAAGCGCCAACCTGGCATTACAGCACGAAATGAAGGAA
>JAKFFK010000055.1:0-5399 GCA_036675285.1 Paucimonas sp.
AGTTTCGACGACTGCGCATGCGTTATGAGCGGCTGCCTTCGATGCATGAGGCGCTCCTTCGGCTTGGATGTGCCCTCATATGCTGGCATACTTTGAAAAAATCATTTTGTTAGACGCTCTTAGATCGGAAGCCACGTATAGTCGTAAAACAAAGCACCTACCTTTTAGGGTGTCCATATAACAGTTAACCGTCATGACCCGTATTGCACTTGCGCGAACACTATCAATCGTTGGCCACCCAGCGTTGCTTATGCCGGTTGCCGTTAGTTGGGCAAGCATTGCCAATGGTGGGCCTCAGCGAGGGCTGCACGTTGCGATAGTGGCATCAGTCTTCGTCGCAGTAATCGTTGGTATCTACAGCGTCATTCAGGTGCGGGCAGGACGCTGGGGTCATATCGATGCATCTACGTCAGGCGAGCGCAGTCAGCTTAATCTTTTCTTGGCCTTTTTGCTGCTCGGCATGGCGAGCCTGCTCTGGACAGGTTCGCAGCCCCAGTTGGT
Organism: Paucimonas sp.; assembly: GCA_036675285.1. Taxonomy (GTDB): domain Bacteria; phylum Pseudomonadota; class Gammaproteobacteria; order Burkholderiales; family Burkholderiaceae_D; genus Paucimonas. Next base: position 502 of record JAKFFK010000055.1, read on the forward strand.
TTCCAGCCGAATTTGAAGAGGCCAGAGACGATGTTATGGCCAGTTTTTCCAAACTCATTAGTGCTATTGATGGAACGCTCAAGCTTGCACCGAAAAGGCTCTAACATGGCGGTAGATGAGGACAGCATGCAAGCTACGCTTGCAGGTTACCTCCGTACTCCGGCAGTCCATCACCACTACGTAAAATCCGATAACAAGAACTGATCCCATTCCTATGCACGTTATTTTCTTGCCTGGCGCGGCCGGCGCCCCGGAATTTTGGCATGCGCTTGGCGCTCTGCTACCTGCCGACTGGAAAAAAACCTACCTGTCTTGGCCGGGGCTGGGCAATCAAGTGCATGATCCGGGAATCGCTGGCTTTGATGACCTGGTTGCCTTGGCAGAAAAAGAACTCCAGGGGCCAGCCGTTCTGATTGCGCAATCAATGGGCGGCGTGGTCGGTGTTCGCCTGGCTTTGCGGCATCCCGAGAAACTGACTCACCTGGTCCTGGTCGCAACCTCGGGCGGCGTGGATGTTGCAGGTCTGGGTGGCACCGATTGGCGTCCGGCATATCAGGCTAACTTTCCAAATGGCGCCAGGTGGATCGCGACCGAAAAACCTGACCATACAGCCGCCATGCAACATATAAGATGCCCTACATTACTGATTTGGGGTGATTGCGACCCAATCAGTCCTGTTCTAGTGGGGCAGCATCTTGCAGCGTTAATTCCGCAAGCAGATTTGCATGTTATAGAAGGCGGCACGCATAATCTCGCAAAAGAAAGAGCCGGCGAGATAGCGCCGCTGATCCTTAAGCACTTAAGCGCTCCAATTGGCTAAATTGGCATGTCCGGTTTATATCTGTCTTGCTATCACGTTGATTTTCAGATTCCTTGTCCATAGCGTCAATAAGCATCCGCCTCAGTTTTGAGACCATGGCGAAATAGCGTTCAAAATTGGTCATCTGCATTAGCCAGCTGACCAATGTTTTGATTTTCTTCAATCATTCTTAATCCCTCCAAACTGGTAATTCGGCCAGTGTCGCTTTATTAAACGATGCTTTACTATCAACAGGTTGGTAAAAACATTATTTATAGAAAATCAGAGACAGCCTTCCCTTGAACGCATAGTGATTACTATGTGTTTTCTCTTTTTGTCTTTACAGGTTTGCAGTTTTTCGGCCTGATTGGACGGATTGATTCTGTTATTGCCCGCTGTATCCCCGTACCTTGCAATCTGGCACAAATAACTGGCCTGATTGCCTTTGTAGTTTACAAAAATAAAGTTTTTCTGGATCGACATTCATTGATGTATCCATATTTAAACAAGGAGACGAAAAAATGCAGTTAAGGAAATCCCTGAATATCGTGGCAGCATTGCTGTTGGGTGCTGGATTGTCGGCTTCGGCATTCGCACTCACGCCTGGTAGTGGCACGTGGGTGAAAGAGTCCGCTACTTACGGTACGCCGAACCTGAAGGATGCGTATGTCTATGTGCCGAAAAATGTGGCGCCGCAAGTGCTTGCAGGTAAACGTGCGCTGATGCTGAGTCTGCATGGCTGCGGCATGACCGCCCCGACCAGCGTGATCGACGGGCGCTTCAACTGGGAAGCCCAGGCAGAAAAATACGGCATGGTCGTAATTGCGCCGACCGTGCCAGCCGGCACCAGTTCGACCCGCGCCGCCGGCGGCTGCTGGGACTGGTTCGGCACGGCACACAATCGCACCAGCCGCGATGTCGTGCCACTGATCAAACTGATCGATGCGGTCAAGGCACGCACCAATCTCGATATTGACCCGAAGCAGATTTATGTCAGCGGCTTGTCGGCCGGCGCCGGCGAAGCGCATGTGCTGGGTTGCTCGTTCCCCGATTATTTTGCTGGCGTGGCGCCAAACGCCTCCCCAACCCTGGGCGCTGCTGCAGGCGACATTTCTGTGGCGCCAAAGCGTAGCGCGCAACAGGTCGCCGACACTTGCCGCGCGATTAACGGCAATCAGTTCAATGCGCATTTCGATACCCAGATCTTTTCGACCGTCTACGGCGAAAAGGATTACCTGGTGCTGCCGGCGCATAATGTGCGCAATGCCGATGGCATGAAGATTGTCTATGGTGCTGCGACTTCGGCGGGGACAGAAACCGTTGCCGGCGGCGGCACGGCTAATCTATGGAAGGATGCCAAAGGAAAATTGCGCATCTCCAGCATGATGGTGACCGGCATGAACCACGCTTGGCCGGCCGGACCGGGTTATACCGGCACGACTGCCTGGGTCGACTATACGCGGGTGAATTACCCCAAGTATGTCACCGATTTTTTCTTTGCCAACAATCAGCGGGTGAGCAAGTGGACCATCGCCTGTTCGGCCACCGTGCCCAACAATAGCAGCGCCACCATATCGGCTGCAGCCACGCCGGCAGCAGGCGCCAGCGTCATCAAGTACAAGGTGGCATTGCAGGGCAACACCACGGTCAATGACGCGGCCGGCAGCGGCAACAGCTTCAGCAAGACCTACGCATTGGCCAATAGCCGCTATACCGGTACCGTCACTGCTGTTGATTCCATCGGTAACGAATCCACCGCTTGCGACCTCAAGTTCCGCGTCGGCGAACCAAGCATCCTGCCGCCTGCAAATATCCAGGCAGTCGGCATTTCTTCGAGCGCCATCAAGCTGACCTGGACGGCTGCTGCCGGCGCCACCAGCTATGAAGTCACCCGCGGCAGCAACACCTTCCCTGTGACCGGCACCGAATTCACCGACACCGGTTTGAACGCGGATCAAAACTACAGCTATACCGTGACTTCAGTGAGCGCTTATGACGCCAGCGTGGCATCGGCGTCGGTGACGGCAAGAACGCAGATCAAGACGTATTCGGAAATGGCCACTGCAACCGTGACCGGGCACTATACCGCCAAGCGCCTGACTGTGAACCAGTATCTGCAAATGGGTGCCAAGTACGGTTACAACGCCACCATGACGCTGTACAAGTGCGATGCCGGTTGGACCAATTCGGCAACTTGCGCACCGCTGCAATAAGTTTGGCGGCAGTACGGTCTTTCCGGTGCTGCCGGAAAGACCCATGCAACAAGTATTAAAAATAGCCGGCGCATCTGCCGGCTATTTTTTTATTCTGCATTCCGTGCAGGTAGCGATGGATGGCAGACCGGGCAGTGCTGGTTGCGCGTAATGCCGATACTGCTCCATTCCATGCTGCGCGCATCCAGCATCAGCAAGCGCCCGGCCAGCGAGGCGCCGATGCCGACCAGCAGTTTCAAGGCTTCCGCCGCCTGCATCGCGCCAATGATGCCGACCAGCGGCGCGAACACGCCCATGGTGGCGCACTGCACTTCTTCGAACTCTTGATCCGGCGGGAACAGGCAGGCATAGCAAGGCTGGTCGGCGTGACGCACATCGAATACGCTGATTTGGCCATCGAAGCGGATCGCCGCGCCTGACACCAGCGGCACCCTGTGGGCGACGCAGGCGCGGTTGATCGCGTGGCGGGTGGCAAAGTTGTCGCTGCAATCGAGCACCACGCTGGCGGCCTTGACCAAGTCGTTCAGGCGCTCGCCTTCGACGCGTTCTGCCAATGCGGCAATCCTGATCTCGGGATTGATCTGCTGCAGCGCCTGCTGTCCGGACTGCACCTTGGGCTGGCCGACGCGCTCAGTGGTGTGCAGGATTTGCCGCTGCAGGTTGGTCAGGTCGACCACATCGTCATCGACCAGGGTGAGGGTGCCGATGCCGGCCGATGCCAGATACAGCGCGGCCGGTGAGCCCAGGCCGCCGGCGCCGATCACCAGCACATGGGCCGCGAGAATCTTTTCCTGGCCCTCGATGCCGATCTCGTCGAGCAGGATGTGGCGCGAATAGCGCAGCAGTTGTTGGTCGTTCATGGTCTGGGAGTGCCGGAATAGGCGCCTAGTGTCGCATAAAAATCCGCAAACAAAAAAGGCCGCATCGCTGCGGCCTTCGGGGGAGTCAATAACGCTTATTTCTTCTCGCCGTTTTTCCCATCCTTGTTTTCATTGATGGTGTTTTCTTTCTTGCTTTCGACCTTTGCCGACTTGGACAGCTGCACCGGCAAGCCCTTCAAGTGATTCAGCGCTTGCGCCAGCTGGAAGTCTTCCTTGCTGCCGAATTCGAGCATCTTGCGCTTTTTGAGCAGGGCCGTCTGACGCTGCTCTTCTTCCAGTTCATCCAGCACATTCTTGGTGGTAGTCGCTGCCTTGCCCTTGTCTTCATCATTGAGCAAATGCTTTTGCAAGTCCGACTCGTGCAGGCGCAGGCTGCCCAGGATATCGCCGTCGGCATATTCATCGACCATCAGGTCGGGCACGATGCCCTTGGCCTGGATGGCGCGGCCGTTCGGCGTGTAGTAACGCGCCGTGGTCAGCTTGACGGCAGTGTCGGCCGACAGCTGGCGAATGGTTTGCACCGAACCCTTGCCGAAGGTTTGCGTGCCCATGATGGTGGCGCGCTTGTAATCCTGCAGCGCACCGGCGACGATTTCCGAAGCCGAGGCCGAACCGGCATTGACCAGCACCACCATCGGTACTTTTTTCACCGCTTCCGGCAATTTACCCAGCGGGTCGCCGATGGCACGCGACGCATAGAATTCGCGCCGGGCGTAAAAGGTCGCTTTCGAATCCGGCAGCTGGCCATTGGTCGACACCACAGCCACATCCTTCGGCAGGAATGCTGCCGATACGCCGATGGCACCGGGCAGCAGGCCGCCCGGATCATTGCGCAGGTCGAGCACCAGGCCTTTCAGATTCGGATCCTGGGCGTAAATGGCAGCGATTTTCTTGGCCATGTCGTCAACCGTCGGCTCCTGGAACTGCGACACGCGCAGCCACGCGTAACCGGGCTCGACCACCTTCGACTTGACGCTTTGCACGCGGATTTCCTGGCGCACGATT
>JAKFFK010000115.1:0-27557 GCA_036675285.1 Paucimonas sp.
CCATATCGGCAATACCGGCATCAATCCGGAAGATGTCGAAGCGAGCAAAATCCATGCAGCCGGCTTGATCATCAAGGATCTGCCGCTGCTGGCATCGAATTTCCGTTCCAAGCAAACCTTGTCTGACTATTTGAAAGCGGAAAACATTGTCGCGCTTGCCGGCATCGATACCCGCAAGCTGACCCGCATCCTGCGCGAAAAGGGTGCCCAGAGTGGCGCCATCGTGGCCGGGCCGGATGTGACTGCGCGCCAGGCGCTGGACCTGGCCAATTCCTTTCCCGGTCTGGCCGGCATGGATCTGGCCAAGGTGGTCTCGGTCGCCAAGCCGTATGTCTGGACCGAAACCGAATGGAAGCTGGAAACAGGTTACGGCCAGCAAACCGCGCCAAAATACCATGTGGTCGCGTTCGACTATGGCATCAAGTTCAATATCCTGCGCATGCTGGCTGAGCGCGGTTGCAAGGTGACGGTCTTGCCGGCCCAGGCCAGCGCAGCCGAGGCGCTGGCATTGAATCCGGACGGCATTTTCCTGTCGAACGGCCCGGGCGACCCGGAACCTTGCGACTATGCGATTGCGGCAACCAAGGAATTGATCGAGCGTGACATTCCGACTTTCGGCATTTGCCTGGGGCACCAGATCATGGCGCTGGCTTCCGGCGCGAAAACCGTCAAGATGAAATTCGGCCACCATGGCGCCAATCACCCGGTGCAGGACCTGGATACCAGACAGGTGATGATCACCTCGCAAAATCACGGTTTTGCAGTCGATCAGGCCACTTTGCCGGCCAATTGCCGCGTCACGCACGTGTCATTGTTTGACGGTTCGCTGCAGGGTTTTGAACGAACCGACTACCCGGCTTTCTGCTTCCAGGGTCATCCGGAAGCATCGCCCGGCCCGCAGGACATCGCCCCCTTGTTCGATCGCTTCGTGGCGATGATGGAGAAACAGAAAAATGCCTAAGCGTACCGACATTAAAAGCATCCTGATCATAGGCGCCGGCCCGATCGTCATCGGCCAGGCCTGCGAATTCGACTATTCCGGCGCGCAAGCCTGCAAGGCCCTGCGCGAAGAAGGCTATCGCGTGATCCTGGTCAACAGCAATCCGGCCACCATCATGACCGACCCGGAAATGGCCGACGTCACTTATATTGAGCCGATTACCTGGCAAGTGCTGGAACGCATCATCGACAAGGAAAAACCGGATGCGATCCTGCCGACCATGGGTGGCCAGACCGCGCTGAACTGCGCGCTCGACCTGCACCACAACGGCGTCTTGACCAAATACGGCTGCGAGCTGATCGGTGCTACCCCGGAAGCCATCGACATGGCCGAGGACCGCTCCAAGTTTAAGGATGCGATGACCAGGATCGGGCTGGGTTCGGCCAAGTCGGGCGTCGCCCACACCCTGGAAGAATCGTGGGCGGTGCAGAAGGAACTGGGCTTCCCGGTTATCATCCGTCCGTCATTCACGATGGGCGGCACCGGCGGCGGCATCGCCTACAATGCCGAAGAATTCGAGGCAATCTGCAAGCGCGGCCTGGAAGCCTCGCCCACCTCGGAACTGCTGATCGAGGAATCCCTGCTCGGCTGGAAAGAGTTCGAGATGGAAGTTGTGCGCGACAAGAAGGACAATTGCATCATCGTCTGCTCGATCGAAAATCTCGATCCGATGGGCGTGCATACCGGCGACTCGATCACTGTTGCGCCGGCGCAGACGCTGACCGACAAGGAATACCAGATCATGCGCAATGCCAGTCTGGCGGTGCTGCGTGAAATCGGCGTCGATACCGGTGGCTCGAACGTGCAGTTTTCGGTCAATCCGAAAGACGGCCGCATGATCGTCATCGAAATGAATCCGCGCGTATCGCGCTCGTCGGCGCTGGCCTCCAAGGCGACCGGCTTTCCGATTGCCAAAATTGCGGCAAAACTTGCAGTCGGCTTCACGCTGGATGAATTGCGCAATGAAATCACCGGCGGCGCCACGCCAGCATCGTTCGAGCCCTCGATCGATTACGTGGTCACCAAGATTCCGCGCTTTGCATTCGAAAAATTTCCGACTGCAGACGACCACCTGACCACGCAAATGAAATCGGTCGGCGAAGTCATGGCGATTGGCCGCACCTTCCAGGAATCGTTTCAGAAAGCCTTGCGCGGACTGGAAGTCGGCGTCGATGGCATGAATGAAAAGACCACCGACCGCGAAAAGATCGAAGAGGAACTGGGCGAGCCTGGACCGGAACGCATCTGGTATGTCGGCGACGCGTTTGCGCACGGCTTTACGCTGGAGGAAGTGCATCAGCTCACGCATATCGATCCGTGGTTCCTGGTGCAGATCAAGGAAATCGTCGACATTGAACTGGCGCTGGAAACCAAAACACTGGATACACTGGACCGCGATACGCTGTTCCGCCTCAAGCAAAAGGGCTTTGCCGACCGGCGTCTGGCTAAACTGTTGAAGACCACCGACAAAGCGGTGCGCGAAAAACGCCACGCCTTGAAAATCCGCCCGGTCTTCAAACGGGTCGATACCTGTGCCGGCGAATTCGCCACCAAGACGGCCTACATGTATTCCACCTATGATGAAGAGTGCGAATCGCAGCCGACCGACAAAAAGAAAATCATGGTGCTGGGCGGCGGTCCGAACCGCATCGGCCAGGGCATTGAATTCGATTATTGCTGCGTGCATGCGGCACTGGCGATGCGCGAAGACGGCTACGAGACCATCATGGTCAACTGCAATCCGGAAACCGTCTCTACCGACTACGATACATCGGACCGCTTGTATTTCGAACCGCTGACGCTGGAAGACGTGCTGGAAATCGTCGACCTGGAAAAGCCGTACGGCGTGATTGTCCAGTACGGCGGCCAGACCCCATTAAAGCTTGCGCTTGATCTGGAAGCCAATGGCGTGCCGATCGTCGGCACCTCGCCCGACATGATCGATGCCGCCGAAGACCGCGAGCGTTTCCAGAAGATGCTGCAGGAATTGAAGCTGCGCCAGCCGCCAAACCGCACCGCCCGCACCGAAGCAGATGCGCTGGCGCTGGCCCAGGAAATCGGTTATCCGCTGGTGGTGCGTCCTTCATATGTGCTGGGCGGGCGGGCGATGGAAATCGTGCATGAACAGCGCGACCTGGAACGCTACATGCGCGAAGCCGTCAAGGTGTCGCATGATTCGCCGGTATTGCTGGACCGCTTCCTGAACGATGCGATCGAAGTCGATGTGGATTGCCTGTCCGATGGCCAGCGCACCTTCATCGGCGGCGTGATGGAGCATATTGAGCAGGCCGGCGTGCACTCGGGCGACTCGGCCTGTTCTTTGCCGCCGTATTCGCTGTCGCAGCAGACCATCGATGAATTGAAGCGCCAGACCGCCCTGATGGCCAAGGGTTTGAACGTGGTTGGCTTGATGAATGTGCAGTTCGCGATCCAGCAGCAGGAAATCGACGGCAAGGTGCAGGATGTGGTGTTCGTGCTGGAAGTTAACCCGCGCGCTTCGCGCACCGTGCCGTTCGTCTCCAAGGCAACTGGGCTGCAGCTGGCCAAGATCGCGGCGCGCTGCATGGTAGGCCAGTCGCTGGAAAGCCAGGGCATCACCAGCGAAGTTGTCCCATCCTATTTCAGCGTCAAGGAAGCCGTGTTTCCGTTTGTCAAATTCCCGGGAGTCGACACTATTCTGGGGCCGGAAATGAAATCCACCGGTGAAGTGATGGGTGTCGGCAAGACCTTTGGCGAAGCATTCGTCAAATCCCAGCTAGGCGCCGGCATCAAGTTGCCGACATCGGGCAAGGTGTTCTTGAGCGTGAAATCCAGCGACAAACCGCGCGCGGTGCAAGTCGCCAAGGATTTGGTCGAGATCGGCTTTTCAATTGTTGCCACCAAGGGCACCGCAGCAGCCATCAATGCTGCCGGCATCCAGGTGACTACGGTCAATAAGGTGGTCGAAGGCCGTCCGCATATCGTCGACATGATCAAGAACAACGAGATTGCACTTGTCATCAACACGGTCGAAGAAAAGCGCAATGCGATCACCGATTCGCGCACCATCCGCACTTCGGCACTGGCGGCCCGCGTAACCACCTTTACCACGATTGCAGGCGCGGAAGCGGCAGTCGAAGGGATGCGGCATCTGGACGAGTTGCAAGTCTATGATTTACAAGGCTTGCATAAAACTTTACACTAGACTGATCTAAAAAATCCAACCACAGAGGTCACAGGAAGTGCCTTGCTTTACGGCACTGTTTGTGGCCTCTGTGGTTTTCATTTGAGCATAAAAAATATGAGCACAATACCGATTACCAAGCATGGCGCAGCCTTGCTGAAAGATGAGTTGCACCGGCTGAAAACCAAGGAACGCCCGGCTGTCATCAATGCGATTTCCGAGGCACGGGCGCAAGGCGACCTGTCCGAAAACGCTGAATACGATGCGGCCAAGGAGAAGCAGAGTTTCATCGAAGGACGCATTGCCGATCTGGAAGGCAAGTTGAGCGCGGCCCAGATTATTGATCCTGTATTGCTGGATGCGGAAGGGCGGGTCGTGTTCGCCGCGACGGTGCATCTGGAAGACCTGGAGTCTGGCAAGAAAGTGACTTACCAGATCGTCGGAGAAGATGAAGCCGATTTGAAGGAATTGAAAGTGTCGATTACCTCGCCAATTGCGCGCGCGCTGATCGGCAAGTATGCGGGTGACGTGGTGGGTGTTGATGCCCCGTCCGGCTTGCGTGAATACGAAATTCTTGAAGTGCGTTACATTTAACAATGATCTGGAACCGTGCCCGGCTATTGCTTGCTACCCTGTGGGTAGGAAGCTTGTGGACGATTGGTTATATCGTGGCGCCGACCCTGTTTAGTACGCTCGAGAACCGGACCCTGGCAGGCAGCATCGCCGGCCGCCTGTTTCGGGTCGAGGCATGGGTGTCGCTAGTCTGCGGTGCGCTGCTATTGCTGCTGGTGCTACGTGCCAGAGATGCGTTCGATGACAGACAATACAAGCAACTGTTGCTGGTGATTGCCGGGATGCTGCTGTGTACCCTGGTCAGCTATTTCGGCATACAGCCAAATATGGCTGAATTGCGTGCCACCGTAGATGCTGCCGGCGCCATGACGGCGGATGTACAGGGCAGATTCGGGCAGTTGCATGGCATTTCGAGCGGGATTTACATGCTGCAAAGTGCGCTGGGCGTGGCGCTGGTGCTCAAGCTGCATTACGCGAAATGAGTAAATGAGTGATTGACGCCTTATCCAGGCGCCAATCATTAACGTCCGATCTCAGCCTCGGCTGGCGAGAGTTTTCTTGGTGCTGGCCTGGCGCGGTTTGGCGCGTTTGACGTGGCCGCCTGCTGTCACCCGTTCATTGCCTTTGAGCATGACTTTGGTCACCGAAGGCTTCTTGGTGCCGGTTCGACTCGGTTTGACAATGGTTACTTCGCGCAAGCCACCTTTGCCGCGTTTTTCGCTGGATTCTTTCAGGTTGTCCTTTTTTGGGCGGTAGATCACCAGCAGTTTGCCGATATGCTGTACCGGCGCCGCATCCAGCTGTTCACAGATCGTGTCGTAAATACCAGCGCGTTGCTCGCGGTCATCGCCGAAAACCCGAACCTTGATCAAGCCATGCGAATTCAGGCTGGCATCGATTTCTTTCAGGACGGCAGGGGTCAATCCTGCCTCGCCGATGATGACAACCGGGCTCAGGGCATGGGCCTCGGCACGAAGCGCGCTGCGTTCGGCAGGAGTAAGTTTCAGCATAAGAACATAAGAATCAAAAGTTGGTGGCAGCGTAGCATAGTGCAGGACGCTGTCCCGAATAAATAGGAAATCAGTATTCTACGCGAATGGCAAAAAACAAATTCAATAAAAACTGGATTCACGATCACCTCAACGATCCATATGTCAAGCTGGCGCAGAAAGAGGGTTACCGTGCCCGGGCAGTGTACAAACTCAAGGAAATCGATGAAGCGGAGAAGCTGATTCGGCCAGGCCAGGTGATTGTCGACCTGGGATCAACCCCGGGCAGTTGGTCGCAGTACGTACGCAATAAGCTGGCCGGTCAAGTCGGTGGCAAGATCAACGGCACCATTATCGGTCTGGACATGCTGCCGATGGAACCGATTGCGGATGTTCATTTCATCCAGGGCGACTTTAGCGAACGGCTGGTGCTGGACCAGTTGGAGACGCTGCTGGCCGGACGCAAGGTCGACCTGGTGCTGTCGGACATGGCGCCCAACCTGACCGGCGTGAGCATTACCGATGCTGCGCGGGTCGAAAACATCATCGATCTGGCAATCGAATTCGCGCAAGCCCACATGAAACCTTCCGGAGCGCTGCTCGTCAAATGTTTCAATGGATCCGGCTATAACCTGGTATTTGAAAAATTCCGGCATGAATTCAAGACCGTTGTCTCCAGAAAGCCAAAAGCCAGCAGAGACAAATCGTCCGAGGTGTATTTATTGGGTAAAACCCTGAAAAACCCTCTTTAATGGCCTCCTTTAGTTTATCAACCCTTGATTATTCATGGGATTGCCCTGATATCGAGCCTAGTAAGCACCGGGTATTACGAGTAAAATCGTGATCAACGCTATGTAAAAGGCGCAATTTGCGCTGAAGGAGCCCTAGTGAACAACATGTTTTCCAAAGCTGCCGTCTGGGTGGTAATTGCCCTGGTGCTGTTTACTGTTTTCAAGCAGTTCGACGGCCGCGCGCTGTCCAGCGGTGCGGCACCAATTCCATATTCGGATTTCCTGGACGAAGTCAAGGCCAAGCGCATCAAGGATGCCACCATCGAAGATCGCACGATTGTCGCAACGACCACCGATGGCAAGAAAATCAAGACGGCGATTACCTATCTTGACCGTGGCTTGATTGGCGATCTGGTCAACAACGACGTCAAATTCGATGTCAAGCAGCCGGAAGAGCCATCTTTCCTGTCGCAAGTGTTCATTTCCTGGTTTCCGATGTTGCTGCTGATCGGGGTATGGATCTTTTTCATGCGCCAAATGCAAGGCGGCGGCAAGGGTGGTGCTTTTTCCTTTGGGAAATCCAAGGCGCGCATGCTGGATGAAAACAGCAATGCGGTCACCTTTGCCGATGTTGCCGGCTGCGACGAAGCCAAGGAAGAAGTGCAGGAATTGGTCGATTTTCTGCGCGATCCAACCAAATTCCAGAAGCTGGGCGGCCGGATTCCGCGTGGTGTTTTGATGGTAGGCCCGCCAGGTACCGGTAAGACTTTGCTGGCGCGCGCGATTGCCGGTGAAGCCAAGGTGCCGTTTTTCACGATTTCCGGCTCAGACTTTGTCGAAATGTTTGTCGGCGTCGGCGCATCAAGGGTGCGCGACATGTTCGAGAATGCCAAAAAGCATTCCCCGTGTATCGTATTCATTGATGAAATCGATGCGGTCGGCCGCCATCGCGGTGCCGGCATGGGCGGCGGCAATGATGAACGCGAACAGACGCTGAACCAGTTGCTGGTCGAAATGGATGGTTTTGAAGCCAATGCCGGCGTCATCGTGATTGCTGCGACCAACCGTGCCGATGTGCTGGACAAGGCGCTGCTGCGTCCGGGGCGTTTCGACCGTCAGGTAATGGTCGGCTTGCCTGACATTCGCGGCCGTGAACAGATTTTGTATGTGCACATGCGCAAGGTGCCGATTGCACCGGATGTCAAGGCTGACATCCTGGCACGCGGCACCCCGGGTTTTTCCGGCGCCGATCTGGCCAACCTGGTCAATGAGGCCGCATTGTTTGCAGCGCGCCGCAGCAAGCGCCTGGTCGAGATGCAGGATTTCGAGGATGCGAAAGACAAGATCGTGATGGGGCCGGAACGCAAGTCCGCCGTCATGCGCGAGGAAGAGCGCGTCAATACCGCTTTCCACGAATCCGGCCATGCGGTGGTGGCCAAGCTGTTGCCAAAAGCCGATCCGGTGCACAAGGTGACGATCATGCCGCGCGGCTATGCGCTGGGGCTGACCTGGCAATTGCCCGAACATGACCGCATCAACATGTACAAGGACAAGATGCTCGAAGAAATCGCGATCTTGTTCGCCGGACGGATTTCCGAAGAAATTTTCATGCACCAGATGTCGACCGGCGCCTCCAACGATTTCGAGCGGGCTACCAAGCTGGCGCGCGCCATGGTGACCCGTTACGGCATGTCGGAAACGCTGGGCACCATGGTCTATGAAGATACCGAGCAGGATGCCTATTTTGGCCGGATGTCTTCCAAGACCGTGTCGGAGGCAACCCAGCAAAAAGTCGACACTGAGATCCGCAGCATCCTGGATGCGCAATATGCATTGTCGCGCAAGCTGCTCGAAGAAAATCGCGAAAAAGTGGAATTGATGGCCAAAACCCTGCTGGAGTGGGAAACCATCGATGCCGACCAGATCAACGACATCATGGAAGGTCGCGAGCCGCGTCTGCCGAAGGCAGGTGTGCCAGCCAAGCGCGCCTCGTCCGACACACCGCCGGGCGGCGTGTCGCCCAATGCACCGGCACCGGCCTGATGCTGATCGGCTGGGGCCGTCCAGCGTAATTCTTTAATTATTGATCATGCAAGGGTGAGGAGCAATCCTCACCCTTTTTGTTTGTGGAGTAAATCACATGCCAGGCTTTTTGCAGTGCGGCCGTTACCGCTTGCCGATCGACCATGCCGCACCACCCTTGGTCATGGGCATTCTTAATATTACGCCGGACTCCTTTTCGGATAGCGGGCAATTCCTGTCGCTGGAAGCAGCGCTGTCGCATGCCGAGCAAATGATTGCCGAAGGTGTCGACATGATCGACATCGGCGGCGAATCGAGCCGACCGGGCGCGCCGCCATTGCCGCTGGATGAGGAACTGCGGCGCATCATGCCGGTGCTGTATGCGTTGCGCGATTGCGGCAAGCCGCTGTCGGTCGATACCTATAAACCCGAAGTAATGCGTGAAGCCCTGATCGCCGGGGCCGACATGATCAATGATATCCAGGGCTTCCGTGCGCCAGGCGCGTTGGCTGCTATCAGCAATAGCGATTGTGGCTTGTGTATCATGCATATGCAAAGCGATCCGCAACACATGCAAGTCAATCCACAGTACCAGGATGCGGTCGGTGAAGTCAGTGGATTTCTGCAGCAAAGGGTCGAGGAAATCGTCAAGGCCGGCATTGAGCGCGAGCGTATATGCATTGATCCCGGCTTCGGCTTTGGCAAAACACTTGCACACAATCTGGATTTGCTGAAGAATCTGGAAAAAATCCGGCAGGCGTTGCAATTACCCGTTTTAGCAGGACTCTCGCGCAAATCGATGATCGGCGCCATTACCGGCAAAGTCGTGGAAGATCGCCTCGCCGGCAGCGTGGCTGCGGCCCTGGTTGCAGTAGCCAACGGCGCACGGATCGTCAGGGTGCATGATGTGGCGGCAACGGTTGATGCACTGAAGGTTTGGCAAGCTGCCATATAAGTCTCTGTAAAAAAATGACAAGGAAAAGGGAGTGCTATGTCGCGTAAGTATTTTGGTACCGATGGTGTGCGTGGCCGTGTGGGCACATTGCCGATCACGCCGGATTTCATCATGCGGCTGGGCTATGCCGCCGGCAAGGTGCTGGCGCAAAGCGAATCCGGCAAGCAAACGGTATTGATCGGCAAGGACACCCGCATTTCCGGCTACATGCTGGAAGCGGCGCTGGAAGCCGGCTTTGCCGCGGCCGGGGTCGATGTCATGCTGGCCGGCCCGGTGCCGACACCGGCGGTCGCCTATCTGACCCGCGCCTTGCGCCTGTCTGCCGGGGTGGTGATCTCCGCTTCGCATAATCCCTTCCAGGACAATGGCATCAAGTTTTTTTCAGCGCAGGGCAACAAGCTGCCGGATGCTGTTGAAGCGGCAATCGAAACCGCGATGGAGTTGCCGATTGAATGCGTATCGTCGGAAAAGCTCGGCAAAGCCAGGCGTCTGGAAGATGCACAAGGGCGCTACATCGAGTTTTGCAAGAGCACGTTTCCAAACGAACTGGATTTGCGCGGCTTGAAAATCGTGATCGACTGCGCCCACGGCGCCGCCTACCACATTGCCCCGCATGTGTTTCACGAGCTGGGTGCGGAAGTCGTCGCCATCGGCAATCAGCCAAACGGCTTGAATATCAATGACGGCTTCGGCGCCACCGATCCGGCAGCGCTGTCGGTCGCGGTCAAGGACAATCAGGCAGATCTCGGCATCGCGCTCGACGGTGATGCCGACCGCTTGATCATGGTCGATGGCAGCGGCCGGATTTATAACGGTGATGAACTGCTGTACATCATGGTCAAGGACCGGATGGCATGCGGTTCTGTACAGGGCGCAGTGGGCACCTTGATGACCAATATGGCCCTGGAAGTCGCGTTCAAGCAAATGGGGATCGGCTTTGCACGTGCCAAGGTCGGCGATCGCTATGTGCTGGAAGTCATGCAGGAGCGTGGCTGGCTGGTAGGTGGCGAGGGTTCCGGACACTTGCTGTTCCTGGATAAACATACCACCGGCGACGGCATTGTCTCGGCGTTGCAGGTGCTGTCGGCATTGAAACGCAGCGGCAAGACGCTGCAGCAATGTACTGAAGATATCGCGATGTATCCACAGACATTGATCAATGTGAAGGTCGCTCCCGGATTCGACTGGCAGCAAAAATCGGCTGTAGTGGATGAGAAAAACGCGGTTGAACGTGAGTTGGGGGACACCGGTCGCGTTCTGATCCGTGCTTCCGGCACCGAGCCACTGCTGCGTGTGATGGTCGAAGCCAAGAGTGCCGACGTCGCCGAAACCATGGCGCGCCGCTTGGCAAACAAGGTGCGTGAATTATAAGGCCGCATGACCGGCGCAAGATCACTGCGCGCCGCGCAGCATGGCTTGTAAGCTTTTGATTTTTCAGTATCTTTTTTAATTATGCATCTATCTCAAAAGTCCTCCTCGGCTTGTGATAAAGTTGACTTTTGGTATTAAATTAGTTGCCAGCAGAAGCTTTGAATCAGTTGTGCCCGGCGCAGCAGGTGTCATGTTGAAAGAGCAGAGTGAGAAGATTTCTGGCTTCCGGACGGCACCAATCTCTGATGCTCCGCAATCTGCGGTGGGCCTTCGGGCTGCTGTCGCTGCTGTTGCTCGTGTTTGGCGCGGTATTTACCTGGCTATCATGGCAAGCCCAGAAATCTGAAGTTGCGCGCAGTCTGTCTTCCGCGGCAGGCCTGAGCGGCCGCGCTATCGATGTGTATTACTCGCAGTTTGAAGCGGCGTTCAGCATTTTCGGCCAGCAGATTATTGAAGACGGCAAGTTTATCGGACAGGATCGTGCTCACTTCCTGCTGCAGCGCTTTCTGCTTGAGTATCCTGCGCTGAAGGATATGCAAATCGAAAGCAGTGCAGGCCAGTTGCTTGCCTCGGGAGGCGCGGACACTTCCGCATTGATGCCGTTTTCCCATGATCGTTTCGCATCCGGTGCACAAGCTGGCAAGCACATGACTATTCCGGTGCTTGATATCGGTTCGCTCTATTTTCATCCGGCGAGCAGCGAGTGGCTGGTCCCGCTGCGCTATGGCATTCGTGATACTTCAGGCAATTTTGCTTATTTCATTCATGCTGCCTTGCTTTTATCGAAGCAGCAAGAGCTCTGGCAGAGTCCGGCATTACCGGCGCAGACGGCAGTCGGCTTGATCCGCGATGACGGCTATTTGCTGAGCCGTTACCCACCGGCAGCAGAAAGCGTGCCCAATGCGCACTATGAAAACCCGCAAACTGGCCTCCTGATTAACTATCTGCGACAAAATGGATTTCCGCAAAGCGGCGTGCTGGAAGGCGCGGCTGATTCTGACATGGAGGCGTCTTACATGTCAGCGGTGCATCGGCTGGCAAATTATCCGATCACGCTTTTTGCCGCTATGCCGCAGTCGACTATTCGCGCCTTGTGGTGGCAAAACGCCCAATTTACCTATTTGCTGCTTGCCTTGCTTTTCGTCGGATTTGCCGTGATTTTTTATCGAACAACAAGGCACCTGCTGGCCTGGGAAACAGAGCGCGAGCAAGTCGATGAAAAATTCAGGCTGGCAGTACATGCAATGGAAAATACGATGGACGGCATCATGGTGGTCGATGCCGACATGCGCGTCGTATCGGTCAATAAGGGGTTTACCAATATTACAGGCTACACTGCAGAAGATGCCATCGGACATCAGCCAAGAATGTTTCATTCTCCGCATCATGAAAAATCTTTTTACAAGGAATTGTGGCGCCGGTTGCGCGATGACGGACGCTGGCAGGGAGAAGTCTGGGACCAGCGCAAAGCCGGTGAAAAATATCCGTTGCTGCTGCGTCTGAGCGCAGTGCGCACCGACAGCCGGCATATATCGCATTATGTCGGCACTTTTAATGACATTTCGCAATACAAGGATTACGAATCGGCCCTTGAGTTCTTGTCGAACCATGATCCGTTGACTAATCTGCCTAACAGAATTTTATTGAACAGCCGGCTGGAAGAGGCGCTCGCAAAAGCGCAACAGGAAAAAATCCAGATTTGTGTGATGTTCATTGATCTGGACCGGTTCAAGATTGTCAATGATTCGCTCGGCCATGAAGTTGGCGACCGGCTGCTGCAGCAAATTGCAGAGCGGCTGGTCGCGAATATGCGTCCGACCGATACCGTGGCCAGGCTGGGTGGCGATGAATTTACCGTATTGCTGGATCAATTCCAGACCAGGGAAGAAGTGGCGCTGATTGCACAAAAACTGCTCGACGCATTGCAAGCGCCGACGCATGTCGATCAACACCAATTATATATTTCCGCCAGTATCGGTATCAGTTTTTATCCGCAGGATGGCAAGGATGCCGACACATTGCTGAAGCATGCCGACACTGCAATGTATCGGGCCAAGGAAGAGGGGCGCGATCAATTCATGTTCTTTTCAATGGAAATGAATGCCCGCGCACAGGAATTCATGATGATGGCCAATAGCTTGCGCCAGGCCTTGCCAAAGAACCAGTTGACGATTGAATATCAGCCCCGAGTAAATTTGGTGACAGGAAAAATCGTTGGGGTAGAAGCATTGACTCGCTGGGATCATCCAGGCCTGGGACGAATATCCCCTGAGAAATTCATTCCCTTAGCCGAGGAAACCGGATTGATCGAGCCCATCGGTGACTGGGTAATGGAATCGGCATGTCGACAAGGGAAAATATGGCTTGATGCGGGTTATCCGCTGCAAGTGGCCGTTAATCTATCGGTAAGACAATTCCGTAAACCAGGACTGGTCAATCAGATTTTAAACACAGTTGATAAAACCGGTTTTCTTCCTGAACTGCTGGAAGTGGAAATTACCGAGAGCCTGATGATGGAAGATCCGCAATTGATCAAGGAAAGTCTATTGGCATTGCGCGGTCATGGGATCAAAATCGCCATTGATGATTTCGGCACCGGATATTCGTCGCTGAGCTATTTGAAGCAATTTCCGATTGCTTATGTCAAGATTGATAAATCGTTTGTACGGGATACGCCACGCGATGCAGACAGCGTTGCAATTGTAAAGACCATTATTGCGATGGCAAAAAACCTGCGCTTGTCGCTGATTGCAGAGGGGGTGGAGACGGCAGAGCAGCGCGACTTTCTATGCGCGGAGGGCTGTGACGAAGCACAAGGTTTTTACTTCAGCCGCTCACTGCCAGCCACCGACATCATGGGATTTCTGACGCAAAATGAAGCCTGTTTCTCTCCTGTGTAGTTGTTTTTTTGGAGAATTGTCGATGGTTGACAGGGGCAGGCATTCACGCAGCCAGTGCCAAAAGTAGATTTATGACCGTGCAAGCAGGCATTGACCAACAGCTTAGGCTGCTGTATTATTCTAAGTTCTCGGAGTGTAGCGCAGCCCGGTAGCGCACCTGGTTTGGGACCAGGGGGTCCAAGGTTCGAATCCTTGTACTCCGACCAGTATTACCCGGACGGGCTGTCTTTGACAGCCCGTTTTCATTTTTTCCGCCGTTTTTCGGGTACGATTCCAGTATCCTTCTTCGTTTCTGCTTTCTCTGCCCATAGCTCAGTTGGATAGAGCATCAGCCTTCTAAGCTGAGGGTCACAGGTTCGATTCCTGTTGGGCAGGCCAAAAATTTATAAAAATATTTAGTAAGCCCGCAAACCACGTTCAGTGCGACCGATGTGCGCTGCTTCGGCCAAACGCTCATTAATTTTGAAGTCGGTTTCACGTGGCTACTTAAATTGTGCAGGCTCGAAGCGTAGTCCAGTACGCGACACCTCTCGCGTCAGCCAATCTGCAAGGTCATCAGTTGGCCAAGTTGGTACTTCATATTCACCTGTGTCGTCACATATGTACGTTTCCTTGACAACTCCAGTTGGAATATTAAAAAGCTCACTTCCCGACGGCGCTCTCACACTGGCCAAGAGAAGATGACAAATACGTTCTGCCTTAAGTTTGTTATCGGTTTCCCATGCCCGGTGAATGTGCCATCGTGTTGGCAACCATGTGTTTCCACTTCGCACGCGGCTTTCTGGGTTTTTGCTTTCCCCAATTTTTATCCAGTTAGGAAGACTGTCATTAACCAACATATACACAAATTCATAAGATGTTTTGACAGAAAAATTGTTCATGATAGGTATTTATTTGTATAAATTGTGATTTGATCTGACCGGATGTGTCAGATTGCGGACTTCCGCTCCCGACCCAAAGCCGTCTTTAGCGACTCGAAATTCAGTGCCACAAAACGGACATCACCGGCTGTATGTATCAGGATGCGAGGCGTTGTCGTTACCTCCCGGTCAAGATTTGTCACTTCGTTTCCGTAGTGGTGATAGATGGCAATAGATGGGATTATTTGTCGGCGCGCTCTAGCACGGCAAGCAGCATTGACAGACGAGCGTCTAACCCCGCCAGATCAGCAGGCTTGATTGACGCCAGAATCCGCCGCTCGTTCTCGACATGCGCTGCCACCGCGCGGTCGATCAGCGCAAGCCCACCCGGAGTCAACTGCACCAGCACGCTGCGCGCATCATGCTGGTTGGGCACCCTCTGTACAAAACCACTGGCCTCCAGTCGCTGCAGCCTGTGTGTCATGGTGCCCGAAGTGATCATCAAGGCCGAGAACAAGGCAGTCGGCGCCAAGCAGTAAGGCGCCCCAGTTCGCCTCAGCGTAGCCAGCACATCGAATTCCCAACTAGTCAACCCGAACGCCGCGAAAGTCTCGTCCAGCTTGCGCTGGAGCAGAGCTGCGCAGCGTTTAATACGTCCGATGGTGCCCATCGGGCTGACATCCAGATCTGGACGCTCACGACGCCATTGTTCAAGGATGCCATCCACCACGTCTTCCTGTCGTTTTATGCCCACCACACCCCCATTTATCTTGAAGTCGAGATTATATGCTAAACTCATTTGTCTTGAATTGAAGATAATCATATGAGCAGCGAGCAAGGCCGCCCATCTTGGGTTGATGTTTTTATCACCGCGTTGGCCCCACTTATCTGGGGCTCGACTTACATTGTCACTACGGAGTTACTGCCGCCGGACCTGCCATTCACAGCCGCCCTGCTGCGCACCCTGCCGGCTGGCGTATTGTTGACGTTGTACAGTCGGCATCTGCCCAAGCAGAGCGAGTGGGGTCGCTTGGTCTTGCTTTCCGCGTTGAACATTGGGTTCTTTCAGGCGCTTCTGTTTGTGGCGGCATATCGGCTGCCCGGCGGCCTTGCGGCAGTGGTGGGCGCAATCCAGCCGCTGCTGGTAATGGGCATGGCATGGATGCTGGACCGCCGCCAGCCTGCCCATCTGGCCGTTTGGGCCAGTGTGCTGGCGGTAATTGGCATGGCCGTCCTACTTTGGTCTCCAGGTACCACATGGGACCCTACCGGCATCGCCGCAGCTCTACTCGGTGCCGCATGCATGGCCGCTGGCACTTACCTGGCGCGGCGCTGGCGGCCAGACATGCCAGTGCTGGCCTTCACCGGCTGGCAACTGCTGGCTGGCGGGTTGATGCTGGCGCCCGTGGCTTGGGCCTTTGATCCGCCTCTACCAGCGTTGAGCACCACCCAGGTGTTGAGTTACGTCTACCTCTCGGTCTTTGGTGCCCTGCTGGCTTATGTGTTGTGGTTTCGTGGCATCGCGCACCTGACACCGGTGGCGGTATCGTCGCTCGGACTGCTTAGCCCCTTGGCAGCGGTTGTCCTCGGGTGGGCGCTGTTAGGCCAGACTGTGACCGGTTTGTCGCTAATCGGGCTCGTCGCCGTGTTAGGCAGCGTCCTAGCAGTGCAATGGGCCACGGGCCAGCACGATCAACCCTCTGCAACTCCTCGGATGTGCACGAAACCGAGAGCCGGTGGTTGAGCGCCTGTCCTGCCTGAATCCCTGTAAACCAACTTATTGGAGCCTACCATGTACAACCCCATCACTGCCCTCATCGAATCACGCGTCTCGGCCAACTACTTCGACACAAACCGTGACCTGTCAGACAACGAGATCGCCGAGCTGGTCCGCTTGGCCACCCGGGCACCGTCGGCCTATAACTTCCAGAATTGGAAGTTCATTGCCGTGCGCTCGCTTGAGGCCAAAGCGCGTTTGAAAGCCGTATCTTATGGGCAGCAAAAAGTGGTGGACGCGCCCGTCACATTCATCATCTGCGGCATCTTGGCTGCGCATGAGGGGCTATCTCACGCACTCCAGCCTTCAGTCGACGCCGGCATCCTGGATCAGTCGACGCTCGAAAGCTGGTTGGCCATGGCAAACCGGTCGCACCCTGGCAATCCGCAGTTGCAGCGCGACGAAGCCTTGCGTTCTGCATCGATGGCAGCGATGACGCTGATGCTCGCTGCCGAAGGGATGGGCTTGTCCACTGGAGCGATGAGCGGCTTCGACCCGCTTGGCGTGGCGCGCGAGTTCGGAATTACTGCTGATGCTGTTCCGGTCATCCTGATCACGGTTGGCTACTCAGCACCGGGTAACTGGCCGCAGAAGCCACGTAAGCCGTTGCATGAGGTGATCGAGTACGCCTGAAAGGAGCGATACATCGGCTTCCGACAAGCAGTCATTCGTCGATGGCAGCTTTTGGCCGGTTGCAGGCCTCGGCGGACTCTAACTCATCTGACAGTCGATGTCAGGTCAAGGCTGAGTTACTCCGCCTGCAAATCCTAAGCGCGCGTAAGTGTAGTAAGAAAATTCGGGGCGGCGAAGTGATCCGTCCGCGTTCTTTGCGGTCGCCCAGTCATGCAAAGTTTCTCTAGTGATACCGATCTTTGGGGCGAACCGTTCCAGTCTGTATCGCCATCAGCGGGTGGCCTTTGGTATTGCTGGCGGTGCCTTCCCCCTTGTTTTTGCCCGCGCAGCAAAAAACCAGCCAATGTGGCGTCTGAACCGGCGCGCTAATGTCTTGCCCGTTGCTTGTGTAGCCAGCTACAGGGCGCTCCGGGTGGTGCGGGAAATTCAGGCGACATGTCGCCTGCCCTCGCAAAAGTGTTCCCTTGCAAGGGAACACTCCCTTCTTGCAACCCATCCGGCGGGTCCGCCCCCAATCTGGCAGCTATTTACTGCGCGGGACCTTGGCCTATCCAAGCCCCCAGGTTGCCACGGCAGCCTGAACTTTACAAAACGATGGCCGCCTGCGCGTTGCCTGCCGTCGATGTTCTCCCGGAAGGCGACTACCCGGGGTGATAATTAATGTGGTTGTTGTCCGCTGCCGGTATGTTCCGACACCGGCTCGGAAATCTCGGAAAGCGCTGCGCCAGTGGCTTGCATATCGTCGGTATTGATTGAAATATCTCCCAGGCTGAGAATGCCGGTCAGGCGCTTGTCCTGATCGACTACCGGCAGGCGGCGCACCTGCAGGTCGCCCATATTGCGCGCCACATCGCTGACATCATCTTCTTCAAAACAGTATTTGACGTCTTCGCTCATCAGTTCCCTGACTTTGGTATTGCCGCCTTTGCCTTGGGCAAGACCGCGCACGACGATGTCGCGATCAGTGATCATGCCGACCAGGCGATCGCCTTCTCCCACCGGAAGAACGCCACAATCGCAGTCGGCCATCATTTTGGCGGCGTCGGTAATATTCTGGTCGGGGTTGGCTACCCGGACGTCGCGGCTCATTGCTTCAGCTACTCGCATGATGATTCTCCTGAAAAAATAAGAACAGCAGGGACAAGAATGGCTGATGTTTTGCCATCCAGATTTAAATCTGTATCCAGCAACAAGACACGGCAATCAATGCAAAAGCTGGCCTGCTGCCGGCTGCGGTTTGGCGGCGTCGTGCGGCACGATGCCGCTTTCGATAAAACTTTTCATCCGCATCAAATCATCATCCAGCTTGCGCTTCGGATCACTGCCGAGCAACACCGCCAGAAAATGCCCGAAGGCTCCTGCAGGCGGGCGATACGACATGCGAACAGTGACGCGCGTGCCATGCTCTGACGGTTCAAAGCGGACTGTCCCGGTGTGCTCGATGGCGGCACCCGGTTCGCTTTCCCAGGCCAGCGCCAGCGGACGGGTATGTTCGGTCAATACGGCATTCCAATCGAGCCGGGTGCCGGCCGGCCCATGCACGATCCAGTGCGAGCGACCGTCGCCGAGGTCATACACGGTCAATACATGGGACATGAAATGGGGGAAATTTTCATACTTTTCCCATGCATCGAAAACGGTTTCTGGCGACGCTTGAATTTCGATACTTTTTTGTAAATCAATTGTTCGCGCAGCGGGACTGGTACCGACCAGCTGCGTCAGGTTTTTGTTGGCCATGCCGCGAGTCAGCAGTGCCAGTCCAGCGGCAGCCATGATGATGCCGGCAGGTGATTTGCGTGCCAGACCGTAGACTCCCAGCGCACTGCCGCCAACCGTGGCGGCCGCGCGTAGTGCCGGCGTCCAGTTCTGTGCGCGTCGTTTAGAGGCTGCTTGCGTCGCCCGGCTTTGACCCTGCAGTGCCGGCACGCCGGTCGCATCTGTATGGACTTCCAGCCGGTCTTCGACGCTGGTCACGCCCGGCAAGCCATTTACCTGCTGTAGCAGGCCGGCTTTTTCATGGGTCAGTATCGGGCCACTCAGGGCAAGCTGACCGCGCTGTGCCACGACCTGTACTGCATGAGGATGCGAAACTACCCGGCCAAGACAGGTGCGCACCCTGGACACCAGCACCTGATCGTCCAGAACCGGATTACCCGGCGTGAGCGTACGCAGAATTCGGGCACGAAAGCCTTGCATCCGGTTGCCAAGATCGCGTATGGCGACGTCGCGGGCGTCGCCAGTTGTTAGCATCAGGCTGTGAATTTTGTCGCGTGTGCGTGCGCGGCGCCGTCGGCCCTGATCAGGGTCGGTAAAATACATGGCGAGGGCACCGAGCGCGGCGCCGGTAATCCATTTATCCCATCTTTGATTCGCTATAGAAAGCTGTTTCACGATGCGTTCCTTTCATTCATGTTGAGTCGATGTCATGCGTTTGCCGGTGATCCTGTGAACGGGCGCGCCAGATGCTGTGCAAACCAGCCGGCCGCCAGAGCGGCGACGGTTTCCAGCTTGCCCGGCTCCTCAAACAAGTGGGTAGCGCCGGGCACGATTTCGAGCCTTTTCTCGCAACGCATCACCGCATAGGCGGCCTGGTTCATTTGGATGACCTCATGGTCCAGACCGCCAACCATCAGCAGCGTCGGCGCATGCACCTGCTCCAGCGCAGGCTTTCCTGCCAAGTCAGGCCGCCCGCCGCGCGATACCACGGCGGCAACGTCGGCCGGGCGCGCCGCCGCGATCTGCAGTGCGGCCGCAGCGCCGGTGCTGGCGCCAAACAGGCCCAGCGCAAGCGAAGACGTGGTGCTGCCAGATTGCCGCAGCCAGTCGATGGCGGCGGAGAGCCGGCGGGCCAGCAAACCGATATCGAAGCGCGTCTGGTAATTTCGGTCTTCGCCAGCGCTCAGTAAATCGATCAGCAGCGTGCCGATGCGCGCCTTGCGCAATTCGGCGGCGACGTAATTATTGCGCGGGCTGAAGCGGCTGCTGCCGCTGCCGTGGGCAAACAGCACCACGCCGATCAGCTGCTCCGGCATTTCCAGCAAGCCTTCCACCAGTACTGAATCGGCATCGATGCTGATTAATTGTTTCTGAATGGCAGGTGCCATGCCAGTTCTCCTTGCTGCAGTTGATGCTCACCGTCCACGATGCGGGTGCTGGCTGCGCTCGCCCGTGTCCGGTTGCGCACCACGAGCCATGCCTGGCGCACCGGCACTGTGTTGCGTTTGTGCGCGCGCGGCTTCCTCAAGTAGCTGGATGACTTCGTTGTCGCTGGTCTGGTCGAAATGTTCGTACCACAAACCGACTGCGTAAAAAGGATCGGGCGTGGCCAGGCAAACAATGTCGTCGACGATTTCTCCCAGTGTCTGGCAGGTTTGCGGCGCGGCCACAGGGACGGCAATGATCACGCGTGCCGGGTGGCCGGCGCTGACGGCCTGCACCGCAACGCGCATGGTCGAGCCGGTTGCCAGGCCATCGTCAACCAGGATGACAATGCGATCGTCAAGCTGCGGCGGCGGTCGGCTGGCCCGATACAGCTTTTCACGTCGCTGTATTTCATGTTCTTCACGTTGCGTGATTTCCTTGACCGCTGCGATTGGAATGCCGAGTGTTTTCAGTACCTCAGGTTGCAGCACGGACCAGCCGCCGCTGGCGATCGCGCCCATGGCATATTCCTCTTGCCCGGGTACGCCGAGCTTGCGCACCAGCAGGATGTCAAGTGGAACACCAAGCGCCTGGGCAACTGAAAATCCTACCGGCACGCCACCACGCGGCAAGGCCAGCACCAGCACATCGCTGCGTCCGGCATAGTCGGACAGATGAGACGCCAATAATGCGCCGGCTTGCAATCTATTTTTAAAACATTTCACATCAGTCATGGCAATACAGGGTTCTATAAAAACAAGGCAAGGCTGGATGCAGCAGGTCAAGCTTCTTGCACGATTCTGGTGGAATAGGAAGTGCCCTGACAGCAGGCATTTATCCTCGCTGGTACAGCCCAATCAATTCGGTTTGTTCAAGCACATGACCATGCATCGCTGTTTCGAGTTGCGCTTTGGTCGGGTGACCAAGCTGCGGCAATGTCACATCGAGCGCATACAGCTTATGCACGTAGCGATGCCGCCCAATCGGCGGACACGGGCCGCCATAGCCGCAATTCTTCCAGTCGTTGAGTCCTTCCTGGGTGCCGGGTGGCAAATCCTGCGTCTTCACGTCTTGTGGCAAGCCTTCAGCACTTGCAGGCAGGTCATAAATTACCCAGTGCACCCAAGTTCTTTGCGGTGCTGCAGGATCGGGTGCATCGGGATCGTCAACAATCAGTGCCAAGCTTTTTGTGCCTGGCGGAAGTCCGGACCATGCCAAGGGCGGGGAAACATTGGTTCCGTCGCAAGTATGTACCGTTGGAATATCGGTGCCGGCATTAAATGCGTTGGATGTGAGCATCAGGCTCATAGCGGCTCCTTTTTCTGTGCAACAAAACCCCATACTGTCGCTGCAAGCCGGCTTTCGTGAACTTTCTAGTGCGCCGAAACGAATGTAAAAAAGCTCTTCAAAATTTTGCCAATCGGCAGCACACCATATTGCAGAACAGGCCCGGCCAAAAACGCGAATCAATGCAAAGAAATTTTTAGCGCGGGATTAATATCCGGCACTGTAAAAATAGCCAGATAATCATCTGGTTCGGATCGCACATCATTGTGTGATCAAGTCAAAATCGTGGCATTCCATGCTGATATGGCCCACCGCGCATTTTTGCAAAGCCTGCCAGTGCTGCCGGCAACTTCGGGGACTTTTGCGGCCAAGCGAATAAACAGAATGGGTATTGCAGGACGACGTCTTCTGCTGGCCGGTAATTGGCAGGCTTTACCCAATTTTCAATCTATATACAGCACAACAATCTCTCTCATGACAGCCAAGATAAAAATTGCTGATATCAGACCAGCCAGACCAGCGTCAATAACATTGTTCATTTGACCCGGGAGGTAGGGCGATGTTGCGCCTTGCAGCTTGAGTTGTTGCCTGATCTGCGTTTGCTCAAGAAATATAAAAAGAGTTTGTGTCATTGAAGGTCAACACAAATATTCCAGTTAAGGCGGATAGTTGACGCTCAGGGTGAAGGGGCGGGAGTGACGATCGGAACTGGCAGTTTGATTATGAGTCTTACTATTATTGTAATAATTGCCTGTTTTTGCTGTTATTTATTCAGCTTAGGCAAGCATATTTTTTGGAAAGCAGAAAAGTATTCATGCTTAATAAAAAAATGAAGGTAGGAGATAGCGTTAAGGAATTGAATACTGAAAATTGATGAAGGGAGTGAGCCAGCAACAAGGAGCAAATAAAATGTTCAAGCATATTCTATTGCCAACCGATGGTTCCCCCTTGTCCGAAGTTGCAATTCGAAAAGGCTTGCAGTTCGCCAAGCAAATCAATGCCAAGGTCAGCGGTTTGTATGTCAGTCCGGAATTCCACACGATGACAGTCAATCCCGACATGCTGGAAGATACTGAAAGCGAGTATGAACAACGCCGCAAGGAACGCGCTGAAAAAATTCTAGCGCAGGTCGAGCAGGCGGCGTCCGAAGCTGGCGTGCCTTGCGAAACTGTCTTCATGATTAACGATCAGCCGCATGAAGCAATTATCCAGATGGCTAAAGAGAAGGGGTGCGATTTGATCGCCATGGCATCGCACGGCAGGAGTGGCTTGAAAGGTATCTTGCTCGGCAGTGTCACGCAAAAGGTATTAACCCTGACGACGTTGCCGGTTCTGGTATTGCGTTAAAAATCGACCGGCGTCATAGCTCAGCAGCAACCTGGCCGGGATGCCAGGCACATTTTCCTGATTCAGGTGCCGCATTCCAGCTGATATTTTTCCGCCATGCGGCGCGCTTTCAGTTTGGCTTTTGCACTTGATTTTCCATTGGCCAGGACAGCGTCTTCTTCACTCCATTTTTGGCGCAAGGCCAAGCCGGCGCATTTTTTTTGTTTTACCGCATGCGCTTTTGCAAGCTTTTTCCGCTCTTTTTCTTCGCTGGCCTCGCGCTTGTGACGTGCGGTTTCCAATTGCTTAAGTTCTGTTTTTTGCCGGTTCAATTGTTGCTGTGCATCCGGCGTATCCAGTCTGTCGGAGCTGAAGGAGGTATCGAGAGTGCTGGATTTGCCGCTACTGCAGGGCGTATCGCTATAACTGATGACGCGATTCGATTCGCATTTGTAGATCGCCATGGCGGGTAATGGCAGTAAGCCTGGAAGACAGAGAAGCAGGAGTCGCAGCATGGTAATGAAAGCTTAAATGAGTTTGCCTGGGTTCATCAGGTTCAACGGGTCCAGCGCCTGCTTGATCGTTTTCTGCAGCCTGATTTCTAGCTCGGATTTATAGCGGAGAATCTCTTCGCGTTTCAGTGCGCCAAGTCCGTGCTCGGCCGAAATTGAGCCGCCAAAACGATGCACGCTGTCATGTACGACCCGGTTGATTTCCGCTTGGCGGGCGATGAATGCGTCGTCTGCATTGCCCTCCGGCGCCGATACGTTGTAATGCAGGTTGCCATCGCCGAGGTGGCCGAAGGTCACCATGCGGCATCCCGGGAACTGTTGCTGCAACAGTTGATCGGTATTGGTGATGAATTCGCCGATCCGGGAAATCGGCACGGCAATATCATGCTTGATATTCTTGCCTTCTTCAGCCTGCGCCAGCGGAATGTGTTCGCGCAAATGCCACAGGCTTTCCGATTGCGCCAGCGAGCTTGCAGCGATGGCATCCTGGATGACGTCCGCTTCCAGTGCGTTGGCAAAGAGTTCTTCCAGCATCATGCCCGCGTGTTCCTCGGATTCGCTGTCGGATAGTTCGAGCAATACATACTGTGAATGCGATTCGGCAAAAGGCGCTCGCAGCTGCGGGAAATGCCGGTGCACCAATTGCAGGCAAAGCTGCGACATCAGCTCGAAGCCTGTCAAAGCATCGCCGCAGCGTTGCCGTGCCAGGGTCAACAGCTTGAGTGCATCCTCCGGCGTACGCATCGCCGCCAGTGCCGTCAACTGCGCTCGCGGCTGCGGATAGAGCTTCAACACGGCAGCCGTGATGATGCCAAGCGTGCCTTCGGCGCCAATGTACAGGTCGCGCAGATCATAGCCGGTATTGTCCTTGCGCAGACCGCGCAAGCCGTTCCAGATTTCGCCTTGCGGCGTTACCACTTCGACGCCGAGACATAATTCGCGGGCATTACCGTAGCGTAGCACCGCAGTGCCGCCGGCATTGCTGGACAGGTTGCCGCCGATGGTGCAGCTGCCTTCGGCGGCCAGCGACAGTGGAAACAATCGGCCGGCATCGGCTGCCGCATCCTGGACATTTTTCAAGATACAGCCGGATTCGGCAACCATGGTGTTGTTGATGGTATCGATATCACGAATTCGGTTCAAGCGGGTCAGCGACAACACGATGGCATTGCCGCTCTGGTCCGGCACACTGCCCAGCACCAGCCCGGTATTGCCGCCCTGCGGCACCACCGGCACCTGGAATTGATTGCACAGCTTGACGATCGCGGCGACTTCTGCGCTTGAACCGGGCTTGATCACTGCCAGTGCCGCGCCGGTAAAGCGCTGGCGCCAGTCAGTCAGATAGCCGGCCTTGTCGGCCGCTTCCGTCAATACATGGGAGGCGCCGACGGTGCTGCGGCATTGGTCTAGAAAAGCATTCATTTGGAGGCTTTTTCAATGGTTTGTTTGGCGAGTTGTTTGGCCGCTTTCTTGTAAGGCCGCAGGTAAGACAGTGCGCTGAAAAAGAAGATGCAGCTCAAGGCCACTTCAACCCAGCCCAGCATGGCCGAGGTCGGGTCACGGTCGCTGGTTGCGCGCACGATCCCTTCGGCAAAGTAAATCAGGATCAGCATTGACGACCATTGCAAGGTATAGATATCGCGCCGGATCACGCCGGCCAGCGGCAGCAGCAAAGGCAGCACTTTCAGCACCATCCAGGATCCGCCCGGACGCAAGGGTGCGAGGAACAGTTCCCAGGCTATGCAAAGCGCAATCAGCGCCACCAGGCTGACCGCGGCGGCAATGTGACATATTCCAGACATCGGCTTTGCCATCATGCGCTCCGTAGTTTGCTGGCGGTTTCAGCCAGGCGTTTGCCGAGCGCAATCGTCAATGTCATGGTCTCCGGCGAAAAACTGTTGTCGCCATTTAAGCCTGCCCAATGGCTAGCGCCGTACGGTGTGCCGCCGCTCTTGCTGGTCATCAGCTCGGGATGGGTATAGGGCAGGCCCAGCAACAGCATGCCGTGATGCAGCAGCGGAATCATCATGGTCAACAAGGTGGCTTCCTGTCCGCCATGCAGGCTGGAGGTCGAGGTGAATACGCAAGCTGGTTTGCCCGCCAATGCGCCGGACAGCCACTGGGTCGACGTGCCGTCCCAGAAGTATTTCATGGCCGATGCCATGTTACCGAACCGGGTCGGCGATCCCAGCGCCAGCGCTGCGCATTCTTCCAGATCGCTCAATTCGACATAGGGTGCACCCTCATGCGGGATTTCCGGCGCGATTGCTTCCGTCACAGTCGAAATTGCCGGGACGGTACGCAGCCGCGCATCACAGCCGGCGACGCTTTCGATGCCTTGCGCGATGAGTTCCGCCATTGTGCGCGTGGCGCCATGGCGTGAATAGTACAGGACCAGAATGGTGAGGTTGGATGTGCTCATAGTTGGTATTATAGGGCGCTTTGCCGTCTCGCCCGCTCGATTCAGACTGCAAAATGCAGTTCTCTCCAATTGATATGACATGATGCCATCCGGATTTTTATCATTGACGCGCAAATTCTCCTGGGTCCAGCTGCGGGACCTGTTCCGCTTTGCTTCCAAACGGTTGGATGAGGAACATTTGCCTGAAGTCGCCGGCAGCCTGACGTTTACCACTGTGCTGGCGGTGGTGCCGATCCTGACGATCGCCTTTGCGATTTTTACGGTATTTCCAATATTCAATACTTTTCGAGCATCGCTGGAAGCTTATTTCATTCAAAACCTGATGCCCAGGTCGATCGCCAACAATATTCTTGGCTACCTGAACCAGTTTGCCGCCAAATCCAAGGGCCTGTCAGCCATCGGCGGCGTCATCCTGATGCTCACGGCAGTCGCGATGCTGTCGATGATTGATCGCGTATTCAATCAGATCTGGCGAGTGAAAACCGCGCGCCCGTTAAAGCAGCGCATCCTGGTTTATTGGACGATCATGACCCTCGGGCCATTGCTGATCGGCTTTTCGATCAGTGTCACGTCCTACGTCTTCACCGCAACCAGTGGCGTCTTGATGAAACAGTCGGGCATCGGTCCATTCGTCTATACTTTGATCTCGGTACTGTTGACGACCGGCGCTTTCACGCTGTTGTATATTGCGGTCCCGAACCGCTTGGTGGACTGGCGCGATGCGATGTGGGGCGGATTGCTGGCGGGCATAGCATTTGAAATTGCCAAGCGGCTGTTCGCTTTTTATATCCTCAAATTCCCGACCTATACCGTGATCTACGGCGCGGTGGCGGCAATCCCGATTTTCCTGATCTGGATTTACCTGTTCTGGATGATTACGCTGGCCGGCGCCTTGCTGGCCGCAGCACTGCCAGTGGTCAAGTATGAACGCTGGTGGCACGTTCCCAAGCCTGGCAGCGCCTTTGTCGATGCCATGGCGGTATTGAAGGTGCTGCATCAGGCGCGCACATCCGGAAAATCTGCTGCAGTGGATGCGCATGCCATTCGCGCCCAGACCCGGCTCGGATTCGACGAGTCGGAAAGCCTGCTGATCAAAATGCTGGATGCCGGCTGGGTAGGGCGGATCAAGCTGGAGGTGCCGAAGCGGGTTCAGTGGGGAAAATATATTACCGGCGGGCTGGACCGCTGGGCGCTGATGGCCAATCCGCAGCAACTGAAGGTGGCCGATGTGTACCGCCTGTTTGTTTTCAATGCGATGCACAATGTCGCGCTTGCCAAGCAGGTCGAAGCTGCAGTCGAACAGGGCTTGTCGCAAACGCTGGCGGAGCATTTCGCTGGCGAAGCGCAGCTTGCGGCTTGATTTTATTTCCAAATGGAAATTTCTTGATCTCTTTAAATTTTGCTTCTTTTAAATGACCGCAGCTTCGGCATGCCCGGTATCAGACTTGCGCGCTTTGCCCGGTTTTGATAGGCCGGCAGCACAGTACCGTGCGAGTTTGATGGGCGATGTATGCCGGTGTGGGTATTGATATCTATACGGTAGGTACTGCATTGGCGCTAGATTTTTGCCGGTGCTTACGTTACATTGCAAATGTAAGAACTACAACACATCGGGGTGAAACATGAAAGTCTCTGAAATACTGAAGGTCAAGGGCGATATTCTTTACACGGTAACGCCTGACTCACCGATGCTGGAAGCTGTACATACGATGGCGGAAAAAGACATCGGCTCGCTGGTAGTCATGGAGTTTGGCACACTGGTCGGGATGCTGAGCTTTCGTGAAGTCATGAAAACCATGGATCGCAACAATGGCTCGGTCAGCAATGACACCGTGCGCAAGCACATGGATGACCATCCAATCACCATCACGCCGGATACCGAAGTCAACGAAGTG
>JAKFFK010000274.1:0-5249 GCA_036675285.1 Paucimonas sp.
GGCGTGGCAGAAATGTCATGCATTGCCGGCGTCGGCGGCGATGTGCCGTCGCTGGTGAAGATTGCGCAATCGGGACGCAAGATCATTGCGCTCGACGGCTGCGCGCTGGCCTGCGCCAAGAGCTGTCTGGCCCGGCACGGCGTCGCGCCGGATCAGTATTATCAGTTGCAGGAATTCGGTGTGAAAAAGCGTTTTCACGCCGATTTTGATCTGCAACAGGTGGAAGTGGTGGTCGCCAAAGTGGTCGCTTCGGTGAATGGCAATCCAGTTGCTGTAGCCGTGCCCGAAGTTTACAAGACTTCACAGGAATAGATCCGCCGCGCTTCCGTCCGGCATATCGTTTCGATCTCGCGTTCTGCGTTCGCTGCCGCCACAAAGCTTCTTCCCGGATCAGTATTCCCGCACGCCGGCGCACTGTGCCGCCGCCGTATTGACCGAATTACTTTGTCGTGAAGTGATAACGAGTATCGTGTTTATGTGGATCACCCCGGCAGCATGGCGTTCTGGTTAAGCGTGAAAGTAAGCCCGGGCAGCAGCGAGCTTGCAGCCCGGATGGCGCCATACATGAAAATGGAGAGATAAATTGCGTACCAAAGAACTATGGACGTGCCTGGCGCACAAGTTATAATAATTGTCACGAATGCAATGTTTTGTTTGGTCATTTGCTAGCCAAACTTGATGACTTCACTCCATAGGAAAAAAATGGATTTGCGCCTCGCTCTGCATGAACTCGCTGCCCAACATCAGTTGGATGCCTCCGCCACCCATAAGCTGCAGCAGATCACCGGCATGCATCGAGAACCGGCGCAACTTGCTTACTGGTTGCCGCGCGGCGTGGCGATCCTGGCGGCGGCAATCGGTGGCCTCGGCATCATTTTCTGGATTGCCGCCAATTGGGATACGCTTGGGCGCTTCGGCCGCTTCGCGCTGCTGCAAGGTCTTTTCCTGTCACTGTGCGTCGGGGCGCTGTGGAAACCCGTGGCTCGCACGCCATTCAGCCTGCTGGCGCTGCTGGCGATCGGCGGCTTGTTCGCCTACTTCGGCCAGACCTATCAAACCGGCGCTGACCCCTGGCAGCTATTTGCCATATGGGCCTTGCTGGCGTTGCCTTTATGTCTGAGCATACGCAACGACGTGCTGTGGACACCGTGGGCGCTGGTGGTGGTTACGGGCATCTCGCTGTGGGTGCATGCCCACACCTCCCATGCCTGGCGGGTTGAACCGCAGGATTTGCGAGTCTATACGATCGGCTGGTCGGCTGCGCTGCTGCTGACTTTTTTCCTCAGTCCATTGCTGCAACGTCTGAGCGGCGCCGGGCCGTGGGCGGTGCGCACGGCAGTGACACTGACGGGCATCATGATCACCACGACAGCACTCGGTGCGCTGTTCAAAAACGACATTGCACCGCTGTACTGGCTGGGGATGGTATTGCTGGCGGTCGCTGGCGGCGCTCTGGCATCGCGGAATTTATTTGAAATCTATGGCTTGAGCGTGATCAGCCTTGGCTTGAATATCCTGCTGGTGTGCGGACTTGGACGGCTGCTGTTCAGCGGCGACAACAGTAACTGGGTCGGATCGATGCTGTTGCTCGGTTTGGCGGCAGCCGGCTTGCTGGCGGCAACCGTCAGCGGCTTGCTGCAACTGTCACGTCGCCAGCAAACCGAAGGAGCCGCAGCATGAGCCATGACCGTTTGGATCAGACCATCCAGAGCGCGATCGCCGCCGGCGTACTGCCGGCCAGTGCGTCGCGCCCCGACCAGGACAGCCGTCCCTGGCCGGTGGTGCTGCTCACTGCGTTAGGGGCATGGCTGGCGGCTATTCCATTGCTGATTGTGGTCGGGTTCTTTTTGTTTGAAGTAGTAACGCGCGGCGTCGGTCCGTATATTGTCGGCGCGCTGGTGCTGGCGGGCGCCCTGATGCTGTTGCGGGCACAGGATATTCCTCTTTTTGTCGAACAGTTGGGGATACCGACCCTGATTGTCGGCGCCTGCACCTTGGCCTTTGGACTGTTTCGCGACTTGCCGAGCCAGATGGCAGCGGCTGCGCTGGCGCTGTTGGCCGCAGGCGTGGTGTGGGCAGTACCGCGGCCATGGCTGCGAGTGCTGCTGGGTGCTGCTGCGGGCGTCTTCACGGGACTGGCGTGTTTGCCGACAAGCCGGGACTTTTTTGACCAGTCCGAACTGACCCGTGTCTGGATCGCATTGCATGCAATCCTGGCAATGTGGCTGCTTACCGGCTGGCTGCAGCGCGATATCCTCAACACTGGTTCGCGCGCGCGCTTGGCGGCGGCGTGCGAATCGCTGTCGGTCGGCTGGCTGCTAGTGACTTTGGCCGGGCTGGCGTTCTGGTCGGGCATGACATTTCTGGTCGGCGCCAGCATCGGCGACAGCTTGGTCGGCGCGGCGATCCGCGAGATTGGCCCCAACGCTGCGTCCGGTCCGGATGTCATGTCCTTGCGGCTGACTTCGCTGGCACTGGCGCTTGCGGCGGCGGGCTGGATCGGCCGCAGCTGGCCAGCCTTGCGTCAGCTCTGGTGTGTAGGTGTGGCACTGGTGCTGATTGTCCTGGCCTGGTTCATGCCATCGCTCGGAGCGGTGTTGCTGGCATTGGCTGTTTGCGTCAGCGGCCAGCGCTGGCGCCTGGCTGCTGCCGCCGGCGTGGCCGTGGCCTGGATCATCGGCGCCTTTTACTACCAGTTGAGCTGGTCGCTTGCCAACAAAGCCTTGCTGCTGGTGGCCGCAGGCGCCACGCTCGGCGCGCTGACCTGGCTGGCTGCGCGCCAGCAAGCGCAGGCCAATGTGCCGACCTCACCGGTGCCAGTGCAGCCGGTGACACGTCAGGCGCAGGCCGGCATCGCGCTTGCCGCATTGCTTGTGCTGCTGGTGGCGAATTTTGGCATCTGGCAGAAAGAAGACTTGATCGCCAATGGCCAGCCAGTGTATGTGGCGCTGGCGCCGGTGGATCCGCGATCATTGATGCAGGGCGACTACATGCAATTGACTTTTGCGGTGCCGGGCGATGTTTTTGATCAAGAAGAGGGCTTGCTGGCAGGTAAACGTCTATTTGCCGTGGCCAGGCGCGATGCCAGCGGAGTGGCGACGCTGCTGCGCAGAGATGACGGCAAGCCGCTGGCGACGGATGAGTTCCGCGTCGAACTTACGCCCAAGAATGGTGGCTGGATTCTGGTCAGCGATGCGTGGTTTTTCAAGGAAGGCGAGGGCGAGCGCTGGGCCCAGGCAAGATTTGGGGAATTCCGGATTGGGGCCGACGGTCGTGCATTGCTGGTTGGCTTGCGCGGAGCCGACCTGAAAGGCTTGTGAGCGCTTCACTCCGATTGGCTGCATCCCGGCGCTTGTCGGGCCAATTACGCTTCCTTTGTTTTGGCAGCCGGTCAGAAAGATCGGTTGACTAACTTCAAACGTATTTTTTCGATTGCCCGCGATGGTTCCAGTCCCTTGGGACACACTTCGGTGCAGTTCATGATCGTGCGGCAACGGAACAGACGATACGCATCATTCAAATCCTCGAGCCGTTCATCGGTCGCCTGATCGCGGCTGTCGGCGATAAAACGGTAAGCCTGTAACAATCCGGCAGGGCCGACAAATTTGTCCGGGTTCCACCAGAATGACGGGCATTGGCTGGAGCAGCAGGCGCACAGGATGCATTCATACAAGCCATCCAGTTCATCGCGTTGCTGCGGCGATTGCAAGCGCTCTTTTTCGGGCGGTGTATCATGGTTGATCAGGAATGGCTTGATCGAATGATACTGCTGGTAGAAATTCGTCATGTCGACCACCAGGTCGCGAATTACCGGAAAGCTTGGTAAGGGCCGCAGCACAATCGGTTCCGTCAAACTTCTGACGGTCGTCACGCAAGCCAGGCCGTTCCTGCCATTGATATTGATCGCGTCGGAACCGCACACGCCTTCGCGGCAGGATTTCCGGATGGTGAGCGAATCGTCCTGCATCTTGATGCGCAAAATGGCATCCAGCAGCATATGGTCAGTGGGTTCCAATGCAATGTCATAGTCTTGCATATAGGGCTTGGCATCGGCGTCTGGATCGTAACGGTAAATTGAAAATTTCATGCCTGCTCCTGATTTGTCAGCCTGATTCCAGGATTCTTGAAATTGCGGAACTGGTTTATCCTTGTCAGCGTTGTGCCAACAACACGATTTGCAACGTCCACAATGCCAATCCGACCAGGCCAAGAGCCAGCAGCGCAAGCAGCGATACGCGCAACGCCAGAGGTTTGACATAGTCCATCATGACATCGCGCAGCCCAACCCACGCATGCAGCAGTAACGCAATACAAAACAGCATGCTTGCAACGAGCGCAAAAGGGCTTGCGACCGAGTTGCGCCAATCATCATAGGATTGCGGCGCATTAAACGTAAAATGGAAAAGTACGAACAGGAAGAAAAGGAGCATGTAGACAGCGGTGAAGCGCTGCACGAGCCATGCATGCATGCCGGAAAGGGCTTTTTTCACAATAACGCTCCAGCACTTAAAAGGGCAATGACCACTGCGCTACAGTTGACAAGCCACGCGCTGGTGCGAGCAGCATGCAGATGTGAACCGATATCGATGTCGCTGAGCAGATGGCGCACTCCAGCCAGAATGTGATGCGCCAGAGCCCAGATATACAAAATGGCCAATACTTTGTATGCCAGTTGATCAAACATGCCGACGACCCGTGCATACCCTTGTGCATCCTGCAAGGATAGACCGAGTAGATAAATGCTGACGGGGATACCGAACGCCAAAAGGATGCCGGTAATCCGGTGAAGAATTGACGTGATCGAGCCGATCGGCATTTGAAGCTGCGTCAGGTTGAAAAATACCGGTCGTCGGTCATTCATTTTTTGAGCTCCGAAGTCATCGATGCGTTATTCCTGGATTCATGGCGTAAGGATCTGCTGCGGCAAAAACGATGATAGTGCTTCCAGAAAGGCTTCATGACGCTTCGCAGCTTGAGCAAGCACAAGTATCCTGGCAAATGCGGCCTCACAGCGCCCGCAAAGAAGCATTGAGCATGCTCCTTTTGTAAATGTTGATGGTAAGTGTCAATCATGCTTACCTGCTGCGACACCATCAAAACAGCCACAATCGGCTTCTGTTGCGATGATCCGGCGCAGGTCGGCAAAGCGTGCCGTGGCGGTGTTGACGAACAAGGGATCTTGCGGTGCATCCTGCAGTTGCGCATCGATTGCGCGCGCATCTTCAGCGCTTAGTGCAACGGCGGCCAGT
>JAKFFK010000208.1:0-26961 GCA_036675285.1 Paucimonas sp.
GGTGGCCGGACGCCAGGATCTGGTTCCCGGCAAGGAACTGACGTATGGTCAGTCGATTACCGATGGCTGCATCAACTGGGAGCAAAGCCTGGGTGTGCTGGAAGGTTTGGCTGCTGCGGT
Source organism: Paucimonas sp. (assembly GCA_036675285.1). Taxonomy (GTDB): domain Bacteria; phylum Pseudomonadota; class Gammaproteobacteria; order Burkholderiales; family Burkholderiaceae_D; genus Paucimonas. The sequence goes on from JAKFFK010000208.1 coordinate 121, forward strand.
CCGGCAGCGTCGTCTGAAAGATCCGGACGCATAGGCGCATTCGTTCTGGGAAAGCTGACCGGGCACAGGGAAAATCCTGTGCCCTTTTTTATTGCCAGACCGAAGTGTGTAGTGACAAGCGCCGAGCAACTGCGCTTAAAATCTTTTTGTCAGTGTCAGGAGTTCACCTTCTCGGCGCATTTCGGTGCGATTCAAGAAGGACATGCCGAGCAGGATGATCGGCAAACCGCTCTCATGGACGGATGCTTCGATCCGGCTGAGCAGGATATCGCCAACCTTGACATTGTTCAGCGTAACCCGATAGATCGGCGTGACGCCATTGGCGGTATTGGCATAGCCGGGCTGACCTTTCTTGTAATCGATACCGAGGCGGGTTGCATCGCTGGCCGACAGGGCAATCAGGCTCGCGCCGGTATCTACCAGCATGCGCACCGCACCGCCATTGATCTGACCTTCCGCGATGTAATGGCCCATGCTATCGGCTTTCAAGGTGACGCTGGCAGGGCCGGAAGGTGCCGAGCGGTTGAAATGACCGCCAAGCGCCAGAGTTTCCCGCTTGCCGTTTTCTTCAAGCGTGGCAGCGGATGATGTGACTGCAACCAGCTTGATATTGCCTTGAATTTTACTGCCTACTGCATAGGTTTTCGGGCTGCCGCCATCGACCACCAACACTGCCTTGCCAGGAAACAGGCCAATCAGGTCAATCTCTGCAGCAGCTGCATTGCCGGCAATTAGCAGGCTAAAAAGTACGGGCGAAATCAAGCGCATGGCGGGATATGTTGGTAGAAAATAAGGGTTCAGGCAGAATTTCCTGATGCAGTCGCAACAGAGTATGGATTTCATCCCAGACGTCGGGTGGAAAGCCGGCACGGCTGCCACGCTCATCCAGGGTCAGCTTGGTGAAATAGGTATTCAATTCCTTGAATCCCCACAGTGCCTGGATCGACACCAGGATATGCGGGAATTGCAATTCAAGGGCGCACTGGCATGCTGGCGCCGGAGTCGGCGCTTCCTTGCGAGGCAATACTCCCGGGTCAGGCAGACTGGATGCAAGAAACCGGTAGCGCGGCATGAAATTCTCCTGAACGTCGATCACGCTAGTCGCGGAAATTGTTGAATTCCAGCGGCAAGTCGGTCACATCCTTGCGCAGCAGCGCCATGGCTGCCTGCAGATCATCGCGCTTTGCGCCGGTAATGCGTACCGCTTCCCCTTGAATACTGGCTTGTACTTTCATCTTGCTATCCTTGATGATACGCACGATCTTTTTTGCGGCGTCCGATTCAATGCCGTTTTTGATCTTGATGACTTGCTTGACCTTGTCGCCGCCAATTTTTTCGACTTTGCCGATGTCCATGAAACGCACATCGACGTTGCGCTTGACCAGCTTGCCGGTCAACACGTCACGTGCCTGAGTTAATTGAAACTCCGAATCGGCAAAGACGGTCAGATCCCGCTCCTTTTGTTCGATGCGGGCATCGCTGCCCTTGAAATCAAAACGGGTAGAAATTTCCTTGTTCGATTGCTCGACGGCATTTTTCACTTCGACCAGATTCGCTTCAGAAACGACATCAAACGATGGCATGGCACTATCCTCTTGATTGGCGGCGCGATGGGCGCGCAGTTGTTGCTTTTTAAATAAGCGTCAATTCTATCGGACAAGAAAGCAAGTGGCTAGCGTTACGACTATAATTTGCACCCTATGACCGTCGCTCTTGCCATTCAATCCGATTTTTCATTGCTTGACCATAATACTTTTCGTATTAATGCGATTGCGAAACGATATGTAACAATTGCATCTTTGCAATCGTTGCTTGAGCTCAATAATTTGAGCGAATTGACCGGTTTGCCTAGACTGGTGTTGGGGGGCGGCAGCAATATTTTACTGACGCAGGATTTTCCCGGCATCGTATTGCATATCTGCATGAAAGGCATTGCCGTTATTGGCGAAGATGCTAACGCCACCTACGTAAAAGCCGCAGCCGGCGAGAACTGGCACCAATTGGTGCGATGGACATTGGCACGCGGTCTGGGTGGCTTGGAAAACCTGTCGCTGATACCGGGCAGTGTCGGTGCCGCACCGATTCAGAACATTGGCGCCTATGGAGCCGAAATCAGGGATTGCCTGCATGCGGTGGCGATTCTTGATCTGGAAACCAGTACTATTTCGACACTTGACAATGCCGCGTGCAGGTTCGGGTACCGCGACAGCATATTCAAGCAGCAATTGCACGGCCGTGTAGTCATCCTGGATATTACGCTGGCCTTGCCGAAGCAATGGCAGCCCAACCTGCGTTATGCGGAATTGAGCCAGGAGTTGCTGGCGCGCGGCGTGGCAAAACCGAACGCATCGGACATCAGCGATGCCGTCATTTCAATTCGTACCCGCAAGCTGCCCGATCCCGTCATGATCGGCAACGCAGGCAGTTTTTTTAAAAATCCCCTGGTGTCGGCGCAGCAGCGCAATCGGCTGCTCGAGCAAGATTCGCAATTAGTCAGCTATGCACAGCCGGATGGCAGTTACAAACTTGCCGCCGGCTGGCTGATCGAGCAATGCGGCTGGAAAGGGAAAAATCTTGGCGCAGCCGGCGTCTATGACAAGCAGGCACTGGTGCTGGTCAATCGCGGCGCCGCTACCGGCCAGGAGATCGTGGCGCTGGCTAATGCGATTCGTGCCGATGTCGAGGACCGGTTCGGTGTGCGACTGGAACCCGAACCGGTGTTTGTCTAAAGGCGTCAGGCCGTTAGCGGCTGGTTGTGGCGACAAGGTCAGCACATGACATCCGGTCCATGTTGCCGCACAGTGGCCTTAGCCGAAATGGCAAACGTAATCGAGCGTTTCCAGGGTTTCGATATCGAAGCTTGAGTTGCCAGGCACTTCAAAAAGCTGGCCTGCTTCGTATGCTGCCCAGTCATTCGCACCCTTCAGGCGCACCCGGCATTTGCCGCCGGTGATTTCCATGATTTCCGGTGCGCCGGTATTGAAGGTCAGCGAGGAGGGGAAAATCACGCCGATGGTTTTTTTCATGCCGTCGGGAAAAATAATGCTATGGGAAACGCATTTGCCGTCGAAATAGATATTGGATTTCTTGACGATGGAAACGTTATCGAATTGTATGCTCATGGTGTGATGTCAGAGGTTGAAAAGAGGCGGTGACCTTACTTGTCACTGTCCTTGGTCAGGCGCGGCAGCGCAATCGACGAGCCTGCGGAAAGCAAGCCGGCCTTGCTGTAGATACCAAGCTTGGCGCGCGTGTCGGTGATGTCCAGATTGCGCATGGTCAACTGTCCGATACGGTCTTGCGGCGTGAATGCGCCTTCGCCTTTTTCCATCGTAAGGCGATCCGGATGGTAGCTCAGGTTGGCTGATTCGGTATTCAGGATAGAGTAATCGTTGCCGCGACGTAGTTCCAGCGTGACTTCGCCGCTGATGGCACCCGCAATCCAGCGCTGCGCGGCTTCTCGCAGCATGATCGCTTGCGGATCGAACCAGCGGCCCTGGTACAGCAGGCGTCCCAGCTTGCGGCCGTTTTCGCGGTATTGCTCGATGGTGTCTTCGTTGTGGATGCCGGTGACCAGGCGTTCGTAGGCGATGAACAGCAGCGCCAGTCCCGGGGCTTCGTAGATGCCGCGGCTCTTGGCTTCGATGATGCGGTTTTCGATCTGATCACTCATGCCGAGCCCGTGGCGGCCACCGATGCGGTTGGCCTCCAGGATCAAATCGACCGGGTTCGCATAGGCGATGCCGTTTAAGGCGACCGGACGTCCTTCCTCGAAACGCACGCTGACTTCCTCGCGCTTGACTTCAACCTCGTCGCGCCAGAATGCCACGCCCATGATTGGTTCGACGATCTTCATACCGCTGTTCAGGTGCTCGAGATCTTTCGCTTCGTGCGTTGCGCCCAGCATGTTGGAGTCGGTCGAATACGCCTTCTCGACCGACATTTTGTAGTCGAAGCCGGACTTGATCAGGAATTCCGACATTTCCTTGCGTCCGCCCAGTTCCTGGATGAAGGTATCGTCCAGCCAAGGCTTGTAGATGCGCAGCGACGGATTTACCAGTAGGCCATAGCGATAGAAACGTTCGATGTCGTTGCCCTTGAACGTGCTGCCGTCACCCCAGATGTCGACCTGGTCTTCATGCATTGCGGACACCAGCATGGTGCCGGTCACGGCGCGCCCCAGCGGCGTCGTGTTGAAGTAGGTGACGCCGGCGGTCGAGATATGGAATGCACCGCTTTGCAGGGCGGCGATGCCTTCTGCGACCAGTTGTTCGCGGCAATCGATCAGGCGTGCCTGTTCAGCACCGTACTGCTTGGCCTTTTTCGGAATTTCCTCGTAGTCGGGCTCGTCCGGCTGACCCAGGTTTGCGGTATATGCATAGGGAATTGCGCCTTTCTGGCGCATCCAGTGCAGTGCTGCACTGGTGTCGAGTCCGCCGGAAAAGGCGATGCCCACTTTTTGGTTGACGGGAACGGACTGGAGAATGGTAGCCATGATTTCTGCTTCGCCTGCTTAAGATGTGAGTGAATATATTTAAGTCGATGATGGTCCGGACGACCATTGACCGTGCCGGTGATTAAGTCAGTCTGCCCAGGACCAGGTATTCGAGCAAGGCCTTTTGGACGTGCAGGCGGTTTTCTGCCTCGTCCCACACCACCGATTGTGGACCGTCGATGACTTCCGCAGCCACTTCTTCACCGCGATGGGCCGGCAGGCAATGCATGAACAGCGCATCCGGCTGCGCCCGCTGCATTTTGGCGGCATCAACAATCCAGCCCGCAAAGGCTTTCAGACGCGCGGCGTTTTCTTCTTCAAAGCCCATGCTGGTCCAGACATCGGTAGTCACCAGATGCGCACTCTGACAGGCGTCCGACGGACTGGCAAATACGGTATAGCGCTGGTTGTCTGGTGCGACCAGGGATTGGTCAATCGGATAGCCGGCCGGGGTCGAGACATTGACATGAAAACCGAACACTTGTGCTGCCTGCAGCCATGAGTACAGCATGTTGTTGGCGTCGCCAATCCAGGCCACGGTTTTGCCGGCTATCGAGCCACGCTGTTCGATAAAGGTAAATACGTCGGCCAGCACCTGGCACGGATGGTGTTCATTGGTCAGGCCATTGATCACTGGCACGCGCGAATGGGCGGCAAAACGCTCGATGATGTCTTGGCCGAAGGTGCGGATCATGATGATGTCGCACATGCGTGACATCACCTTGGCCGCGTCTTCCACCGGCTCACCGCGTCCCAGCTGGCTGTCGCGGGTGTTCAGGTAAATTGCCGCGCCGCCGAGCTGATGCATGCCGGCTTCGAACGACAGCCGGGTGCGAGTCGAATTCTTTTCGAACACCATCACCAGCGTGCGATCCAGCAGCGGATGATGCGGTTCGTAATTCTTGAATTTGCGCTTGATGATGCGCGCGCGTTCGATCACATACTCGAACTCGGCAAGCGTAAAGTCGGAAAACTGGAGAAAGTGTTTGATTGCCATAAATGAAAACGGCGGCAAGGGTGGTGCCTGCCGCCGAATTAATATAACTGCTTCAATTATAAGGGTTTTATTCCGGAAATGACAGTCTGCCACGTGCCTAGGACAGCCGCTATTAGTTCCAGCGGCTGGATTTGCCGATACACGAACCCTCTGTTCCCAAAGAAATGAGTCATTTCACGCATTTCAGACTGGAAAAGACTGCAGGCGTGTTCAAATCATGTCTTCATGCAACGGATATGCCTGTTTGGGCTTGCAATGACGAAAAATAAATGTCTTCATCATGACGAGCAAAGAAGGCATTCCGACCACTTTCCTGCTGTCAATAACCAATCGTCTGCGACGCTTCATGCACCAGTTGCTGATACAGCGCATGGCGGACCGGGGTGATCTTGTCGGCCTCGATTGCGCCCAGCACCGCGCAGGCAGGTTCGTTCAAATGATGGCAATTATAGAATTTGCAGTGGCCAAGATAAGGGCCAAATTCGGGAAACGCACGTTCCAGCATGCCTTCACTTAAATGATACAGGCCGAACTCCTGAAAGCCGGGCGAATCGATCACGCTGGTGCCGGGCTTGACCGTATACAGTCGGGTAAAGGTGGTGGTGTGCTTGCCGGTATCCAGGGCTGCGGATATCTCGCGGGTGGCAATGTCGGCCCCCGGCACGAGCAAATTAATCAGCGATGACTTGCCCATGCCGGACTGGCCAATCAAAATTGTCGACTGATTCTCCAGCAGCGGCTGCAGCGTGGCGCAGGTGGCATCGGGCGCACCACGCGCAGATACTTCATGGATCGGATAGCCGAGCTTGGCATAGAAGGCCACACGCAGGCGCGCTCTGGAGAGAAACTCCGGCATATCGGTCTTGTTCAGGATGATATGCGGTTTGACGCCGGCTGCTTCGGCTGCCACCAGGGAGCGCGAAACCAGGTCGTCTGAAAACCCCGGTTCGGTCGCGACAACTATCCACAACTGCGTCACATTGGCCGCCAGCAGCTTGGATTTGTACTGGTCCGAGCGGTACAGCAGCGTCTTGCGTTCGTCGATCGATTCGATCACGCCCTGGTTGGCGGAGGTCAGCTGGACTTGCACGCTGTCGCCGACCGCAACATCGCTTTTCTTGCCGCGTGTAACGCATTGCAAGCGAATCGAATCGGTCTGGGCCAGGTAATGCCGGCCATGCGCGGCGATGATGGTGGCGGTGACGCGATCCATCAATTGGAGCGCGGCTGCGCAAAGACCGCGTCGACCTTGGCGGCGCAAATGAAATCGTTTTCGGACAGCCCGCCCTGGCCATTGTTGATCGAATGGGTATTGAATTTGACGGTGCAGCGATTGTAGGTAACCACCATTTCCGGATGATGATCTTCGGCGTGGATCAGCTCGGCAATGGCATTCACAAATGCCAGCGTTTCATGGTAATTTTTAAAGGTAAAGGTCCGGGTAACCATGCCATCCTGCAAGGTCCAGCGCTCGACTGCCGCAAGATAGTCGGGGATTTGCGCGGCAGTCAGGCCGGTAGTCTGGTGGCGGGATTTTTTGGCCAGCAAGTCGGCAGTGGTGATCATCGTCATTCTCAATGTTGGCTGGCAAGCAGTTTGGCAATCCGCATCGAAGCTGGCGGATGCGAATCATAAAAGGCCGAGTGTAGCGGATCTGGGGTCAAGGTCGAGGCATTGTCTTCGTACAGTTTCACCAGCGCGGTCACCAGATCGGGGGCATTGGTGTGTTTCGCTGCAAAGGCATCGGCCTCGAATTCATGCTTGCGCGAGGTGATCGAGGTCAGCGGCGACAACAGGAAGGTAAATACCGGCAGCGCCAGTGCAAACAGGATCAGCGCCATGGCGTCATTGCTGGTGGCAAGCATCGGGTCGACGCCCAGTCCGGTATAGAACCAGGTCTGGGTTTTCAGGTAGCCGAGCAGCGCGAGAAAACCGAGCGAGACTGCAAACAGCACAATGATGCGCTTGACGATATGCTTTAACTTGAAGTGCCCTAGCTCATGCGCCAGAACGGCTTCGATTTCATGCGGCGCCAGGCGCGCCAGCAAGGTGTCGAAAAAGACGATGCGCTTGGCCGCCCCGAAGCCGGAAAAATAGGCATTGCCATGGGCACTCCGCTTGGAGCCATCCATCACGAACAAGCCTTTCGACGCGAAGCCGACGCGGCGCATCAGGTTTTCGATCCGGGCGCGCAGGCTGTCGTCGGTCAGCGGCGTGAATTTGTTGAAAAGCGGTGCGATCACGGTTGGATAGAGCACCAACATCAGCAACTGGAATCCGCTCCATACCAGCCACGCATATAGCCACCACAGGTTGCCGGCCTGGTCCATCAGGGTCAGGATGACCCATACCAGCGGCAGGGCGATGACAGCACCCAGCAGCACGCCTTTGATCAGGTCGGCTACAAACAGGCCTGGGGTCATCTTGTTGAAACCGAATTTTTCTTCCAGTCCAAACTGGGAATAGTAATTGAAGGGTAAATCGACGAGGCCCGAGATGAGGGCAAATGCCACCAGAAAACCGATTTGATAAGTCATGCCGGGACCGGTAACATCGAGTATCGCCACAGACAGCCATTGCAGGCCGCCAAGCAGGGTAAAACCGATCAGGATCGCCGTATGTATGACCAGCATCAGCAGTCCGAGCTTGGTTTTGGCAACCGTATAATCGGCTGCTTTCTGGTGGGCGGCGAGCGGGATTTTCTCGGCAAATTGTGACGGCACGGCATGGCGATGCGCCAGGACATGACGAATATGGCGCGTACTCAGCCAAAAGCGCACAATCACCGTAATTACCAGGAAACTGACGAACAACATCGAAAACACGTAGGAATTCATTCTTTGCCTATGAGAAAATACCGGACTTCAAAGGAAAACAATTATGTCACAACCTACTGATTTACAAGCACCAACGCCGACGATTCCAGCGCGGCCCAATGAATTCAACCTAGTCTGGGTCGATATGGAAATGACCGGACTTGACCCGGATACGGATCGCATCATTGAAGTGGCAGTGGTTGTGACCGATTCCAACCTGAATATACTGGCCGAAGGCCCTGTATTTGCCATTCATCAATCTGACGAAGCGTTGGATCGCATGGATGCCTGGAATAAAGGTACCCATGGCCGCTCCGGCCTGATCGAGCGGGTAAAAGCCTCCACCATTACGGAAGCGGACGCCGAACGCGTGATTGTCGATTTTCTGAAGCATTTTGTGCCAACCGGAAAATCACCGATGTGCGGCAATTCGATTTGCCAGGATCGTCGCTTTATGGTGCGCGGCATGCCGAAGCTGGAAGCGTTTTTCCATTATCGTAATCTGGATGTGTCGACGTTGAAAGAATTATGCAAGCGCTGGAAACCGCAAATAGCCAGCGGTTTCAAGAAACACCAGAAGCATACCGCGCTTGCCGATATCGTTGAATCGATTGAAGAACTGCGCTATTACCGCGAGCATTTCATCAAGGAATAATTTTTCCTGATGTGGAGTTGTGTTTGCCACACAGCAAGTGCAACTCTGGTTTTATTCGGCACTCATATGGGTTTGCGTCCTTGTGGCAGCGTAAACCATGCTGACTTCCGCTTATATTTGCGATGCAGTGCGTACTCCCTTCGGGTGCCACGGTGGCACTTTGTCGCCGCTGCGCGCCGATGACTTGGCAGCGATTCCCTTGGCTGCGCTGCTGGTGCGTCATCCCCAAATCGATTGGGAGCAACTTTCCGATGTTTTGTATGGCTGTGCCAACCAGGCCGGCGAAGGCAGCTATAACATCGCCCGCATGGCAGGCTTGCTGGCCGGTTTGCCCGTTGGCGTATCCGGCGCGGCCATCAACCGCTTGTGCGGCTCGGGCCTGGATGCGGTGGGCCAGGCGGCGCGCTCACTCAAGTCCGGTGAGGCATCGATGATGATTGCCGGCGGCATCGAATCGACCAGTCGCGCGCCGTATGTGCTTGCCAAGGCCGACAAGGCTTTATCCCGCGACATGCAACTGATGGATACCGCGCTGGGCTGGCAGTTTATGAACAAGGCCTTGAAAACGCAGCATGGCATTGTATCGATGGCGGAAACCGCTGAAAACATTGCTGCCGAGCTGGGCATCGACCGGCGCGCGCAGGATCAACTGGCATCGGCTTCGCACCGCAAGGCATTGGCAGCACAGCGAGCAGGCCTTTTTGAACTGGAAATTACGCCAGTGACACTGGCCTCTGCGCAGGATGCCCCGGTGATCGTGACGGCAGACGAAATGCCGCAACATGGCTCCATGGAAGTCCTGGCAACGGCCCCGGGCTTGGTCAGCGCTGCAGGCACCGTCACGGCAGGCAATGCGGCCACGCCTGGCGACGGGGCATGTGCGCTATTGCTGGCCAATGACAAGGCAGCCTACAAGAACCGGCTGCAGCCCAAAGCGCGCGTGCTGGGCATGGCAACCGCCGGCGTGCCGCCGCGCATCATGGGAATCGGGCCGGCGACTGCAGCGCGCAAGGTGCTGGTGCAAACCGGGCTGGCGATGGATCAGATTGATGTAATCGAATTGAATGAAGCGTTTGCCGCACAGGTGATTGCGGTATTGCGCGACTGGGGGCTGCAGGATGATGATCCGCGCGTCAACCCAAACGGTGGCGCGATTGCATTAAGCCATCCGGCGGGTGCATCCGGCGCGCGCCTGGTGACGACGGCAATGCATCAGCTGCATCGAACCAGAGGACGCTACGCCTTGTGCGCGATGTGCATCGACGTCGGGCAGGGGATCGCCCTGATCATCGAGCGGGTTTGAATACCGATCGAACGGACAGGTTGGATTTTTGAGCAACATGGCAGACGCTGTAAACTGCAGAGCGTCAAGCGTTAAAAGCCCTTGACGTCCAAGCCCGGGAAGTCTTGCATCGGCATGGTTATGCCTGGGTGTTTGCCGGCTCCGCGCCGCAGCACTTCTTGAATTTTTTTCCGCTGCCGCATCGGCAATCGTCATTGCGGCCCACCTTGGGTGTTTCGCGCTGGACCGTGGCCACAGCCGACTTGCGCAGGGGCTGCCAGTAGCGATGAATCGCCGGTATGGCTGATTCGACTTCGATTGCCAGCTTGTGGCGTTTGACTGGATCGTCGGCCAGCACCATTTCTTCTTCCTCGATTTCCTCGGCGCCCAGCAGGTAAATCGGGCGCATCAAGACAGCCAAGTTCGACTGCCAGATCGGCTCCCATGCCGCAGAGCGCAAATTGACACCTTCCAAGAAGCCCCAGGCCCATGCTTCGCCGTCGATCACTGGTTTGCCTTCCCATTCATGCTCGCAAAACAGCGGCTCGAATTCTTTCGGCGCGACCTCGAACGTCATCACGATTTCATTCATAAAGCGTGCAATCAGGGTCGTAATGCGGCTCGATTCCTTGTCTGACTTGAATTGCGGTCCATCCTTGGCCGACGCACCCCAGACGCGCGGCAGCCATTCCGGCATCAACACCTGTTCCGGGCCGATCGCCAATGCCGTCAGATAGCCGTGCAGGCTATCCATCGTCATGCCGTCGTCGGCACAGCGGTCGGAGAGCAAAAACTGGTCGAGTTCCTGGAATTCTTTATCGGAAAGAGGTTGGTCTGTGTACATGAGGAATAAAATTAAGCGGGATTTTGGAAAAACGCATGTTGCCACTTTACTCTGCATTGTGCATTTTTGCATTTTAAAAAATAAAGCGTTTTGCGTTTGCACCGTACAATGGAAAACATGAATTCTTCTATCATTTCCTTATTTGCCAATCTTACTCCCGATATTGTTCTCGATGCGCTTGGCAATATCGGCTTGCACAGCGACGGCCGCCTGCTGGCATTGAACAGTTATGAAAACCGCGTCTACCAGATCGGCATGGAAGACGGCCCCCCCCTGGTGGCAAAGTTTTACCGCCCCAATCGCTGGAGCGACGCCGCTATTCTGGAAGAGCATGCATTCGTCACCGAGTTGGTCGAGCGGGAAATCCCGGTGGTGCCGGCACTGTCGCTGAACGGCCAGAGCCTGCATGTGTACAAGGGTTTTCGTTTTGCCGTGTTTCCCCGGCATGGCGGACGTGCACCGGAACTGGAAGACCCGGCCACGCTGGAATGGATGGGTCGCTTTATCGGTCGAATCCATGCAGTTGGCGCGCTGCAGCCGTTTGTGGAACGGCCGCGCCTGGATTTGCAAAGCTTCGGCGAGGAACCGCGCGACTTTTTGCTGGCGAACGACTTTATACCAGCGGAATTGACGGAAGCCTATCGCAGTGTCGCGGCCCAGGCACTGGGGGGTGTGCGGCATTGTTTTGAGCGGGCAGGACAGGTCGCCAACATCCGCCTGCATGGGGATTGCCATTGCGGCAATGTGCTGTGGACCGATGCCGGTCCGCATTTTGTCGATTTTGACGATAGCCGCATGGGGCCAGCGATTCAGGATCTGTGGATGCTGTTGTCCGGCGAGCGCGCCGATCAGGTGCGGCAGTTATCCGATCTGCTGGCGGGTTACGAAGATTTTTACGATTTCAATCCGCGTGAATTGCATCTGATCGAGGCCTTGCGCACCTTGCGGCTGATGCATTACGCGGCCTGGCTGGCGCGTCGCTGGGATGATCCGGCATTTCCCATGGCTTTCCCGTGGTTTAACACCCAACGCTATTGGCAGGACCGGATACTGGAGTTGCGCGAACAGATTGCGCTGATGGACGAGCCGCCCTTGTGGCCGGCATGACGCGCGAGCTGATTGCCTGACGATCCTTACCGACCCGTCAGACTTTTTTGCCTTGGGTTGCCAGCGTATCGAGCGCTTCAATGATTTTGTCGGAAGATAGATCGCTGTTTGCAATCAAAACCGCCCGCTCCAGCGCATCGTCACGCCGATTCTTCGCGAAAAAATCCAGCAGGTAATCGGCGCTGTCGAGCCCCTTTATCCCACGCTGGTCATCCTTGGCCAGGCGCCGCACATACCATACCGCATAGCCATTCGACTCTTCACAGCAATACACTTCGACATGGTGAAACGGCCCCAGCGGAAATTCATCCGGATCGGTGTGCCAGATAACCTTGCGCCACAAATGATTTTTCTTCGATTCTGTAATGTTGTTCATGATGCCATCCTGGTTGCGATTTGAGCTTCATCCGGTTGCCAGGAGCTTGCCTGTACTGGATTGCTGTTCAGCCTGATATTGCTTGACTTGATACCTTTAAATCGAGCTTCTGTCGATCTTTTTTGCCAGGATGACGGCCGTCGAGGTTTGCTTGACGCCTTCCACGGCTCCGATCTGGTCCAGTATCTGGTCCAGTGCGGCAGTTGACGGGCAGCGCAAGCTCAGCATGAAGTCCATCGCGCCACTCACCGCACACAGGGTTTCGACTTCCGGCACCTGTTGCAGCATGGCGACCAGATCCGGCGCAAAGCGCGGGTCAATCGCAATGCTGACATAGGCGCGTACCGCAGACTGATATTGGTCTTGATGCAGGCGTACGCCGTAACCGGCTATGATGCCGCGTTTTTCCAGATTGCCGATGCGTGCAATCGCAGTGGTACGGGCAATGCCGATTTGTTTAGCGAGGCTGGCGACCGGCAGGCGGGCATCATCCATCAGCAGCGCCAATATTTTTTTGTCGATCTCGTCGAGCTCTTTCTTCATTTCATACACTTTGTCGTATTCGCCTAGTCATTTTGTAACAAAAGTACGCCATATAACAGCGTATTTGCCTCTTTTATTTGACATATGTTGCTCCTACACTGCAAATGGGGTGTTTTGCAGCAAATGCAATATGGCAGGTACCGGTGTTACCCAAGCCCTTACAAAACAGCGCAATGAAAAAAGAATGGGCTTTACTTTGCATTCTGTTAATTTTTTGTTGCAAGAGGTAGGTTCTGCAAAAGGCAATCGGGTTCGATGACATCAATCTTGATCCGCCATTTTTTAACGGCTATGTCGCCGGTGATTGCCTGATGAAGGAGACGCGCGATGAAAAGCATAGAGGAATTGTTGCTGATGCTGCATGTTGATCTACTCCCGCATGGCGGCACCGATTTGACCTGCAAAAGTCCGATTGATGGCCGCATTCTGGCTTGTCTGCGCACCGATACGCCGCAGCAGGTGCTCGGAAAAATCGCACAGGCGCAACAGGCATTTACGGGCTGGCGCCAAGTGCCGGCACCACGACGCGGCGAGCTGATCCGCCTGTTCGGCGACGAGTTGCGCAGCCATAAAGCGGCATTGGGCGAATTGGTCACGCTGGAAACCGGAAAGATCCTGCAGGAAGGTCTGGGAGAAGTGCAGGAAATGATTGATATTTGCGACTTTGCAGTTGGCTTGTCGCGACAGCTGTATGGGTTGACAATTGCGTCCGAAAGACCGGGCCACAGAATGATGGAAGTGTGGCATCCACTGGGCGTGGTCGGTGTGATTTCCGCTTTCAATTTTCCGGTGGCAGTGTGGTCATGGAATGCAGCACTGGCTTTTGTGTGCGGTAACAGCGTGGTCTGGAAACCATCGGAAAAAACGCCGCTGACAGCGATTGCGGTACAGGCGCTGTTTGCCAGGGCAATGGCACGCTTCGGCAGTGATGCGCCGGCCGGCCTGTCGCAATTGCTGTTGGGTGATGCGCTCTGCGGTCAGGCATTAGCGGAAGATGCACGAGTGGCGCTGGTCAGCGCCACCGGCAGCACTGGCATGGGCCGCGCAGTCGCCCAGGCTTGCGCACGGCGACTGGCTCGAACGATTCTGGAACTTGGCGGCAATAATGCAATGATAGTCGCGCCCAGCGCCGACCTGGAACTGGCATTGCGGGCGATTGTTTTTTCAGCGGTGGGAACCGCCGGGCAGCGCTGCACCACGCTGCGGCGCCTATTGGTCCATGAAGATATTTATGACGCGCTGCTGCCGCGGCTGACAAATACATACGCATCGCTGCCGGTTGGCCATCCGCTAGACAAGCAAACCCTGGTCGGTCCGTTGATCGACCGTGCTGCTTTTGAGGCGATGCAAGCGGCGCTGTCGGCAGCAATCGCAGAACAGGGTAGGGTGATTGGTGGCGAGCGGATCGAGGTTCCCGGGTGCCGGGACGGCTACTATGTGCGCCCGGCACTGGTGGAAATGCCGGATCAGACCGCCATCATGCATCATGAAACATTTGCGCCGATTCTTTACATTCTGCGTTACCGGACACTGGAGCAAGCGCTGGCCTGGCACAACGCAGTGCCGCAGGGATTGTCATCCAGTATTTTTACCAGTGACTTGCATGAGGCGGAGCAATTCATTTCGCAAGGTGGCAGCGATTGTGGCATTGCCAACGTCAATATCGGCCCCAGCGGGGCGGAAATTGGCGCGGCCTTTGGTGGTGAAAAGGAGACCGGCGGCGGTCGCGAATCGGGTTCGGACGCCTGGAAGGGATACATGCGGCGAGCTACCAATACCATCAACTATAGTCGGGCCTTGCCGCTGGCACAGGGTATCAGCTTTGAGCTCTGATTTTCCTGATTGCTATTGAATCTGATTGCGCCATGTATCAATTGCATTCATCAGTTTGGCTGCGCTAAATGGTTTGACGATAAAACTGCATGCGCCTGCCTGCATCGCTTGGCGCACCGTATCGGCGGTGGGAACTGCGCTGACCACGATAATGCCGATTTCGGGATGCCGTTCGCGGATACGCTGCGCCGCCTGATTGCCATTGAGTTTCGGCATGTCGAAATCCAGGACGGCGATATGCGGCTTGAGTGCCGTGCAGAGTTCTACCGCTTTTTCTCCATCGGCAGCTTCGCCGACGATGGTATATAAATTTTCAAGTAATAACAGCCTCAAGGCAAAACGCGTCGTTGCATCGTCATCGGCAAGCAAGACATTGATGTTTTCATTTTTTTTATAGCGCACCAAATTTCCCTCTGATTTTATTGTGCCAGCATTGACTGCAGTTTGGCCGCGATTCTGGCATATTCAAGCTCGATGACGTGCAGCTTCATGCCGATAAATGCGAGATTGCCGGCTCTGCAATCGATCTCGAGTGCCTGGCACAAGGCTGCAA
Source organism: Paucimonas sp. (assembly GCA_036675285.1). GTDB lineage: Bacteria > Pseudomonadota > Gammaproteobacteria > Burkholderiales > Burkholderiaceae_D > Paucimonas. Next base: position 15,622 of record JAKFFK010000208.1, read on the forward strand.
GCCCGCTGGCGCCGATCGATGCACAACTGCCGCTCAAGGTGTGCGCTGCCCTTGCCGCGTGTACGGCGTTTTTTTCGAGCGCCGCTGTATGCAAGGCGACGATCCGTTTGGGGCAGTCGGTCAGATACAAGCCAGCCAGTTCCGCAAAGTCCGCACCAAACATTTCCTGCATTGCGGCCAGTTCATCGTCGACGGCGGCTTCTGCCATCGCGATGGCGCCGTGCTCTGGATTACGCTGCATCAGCGTGTCGGGCATGGCTGGAATGATCCAATTTCATTGTCTGTATTGTGGCGGTCATGGTAGGGATGATTTTGCTGGTATGCGTTTTCAGCTGCCGTGTTTGAAGCAGTCATTGTTTTGCATGATTGTTGTAATATCATCAATCTTAAGGGATTCGTCCGCGCAATACCAGAAAATCATTTGATTCAGCCCGCTTCTGGGTCGAAGGCGACTGTGCCAGTTTCATGCATGCGCCAGCACCTTGATAAGGTGCGCATGGATTTGCTGCCTTGCGACTGGTTCAGTGTATTTAGGTATGATATTTCGATAATTTATTGCCAACTAATCGCACTGCACAGTAAGCTATTGGCTGGCCCGGTTCGCGCCGACAGAAAGAAAATAATGCGGCAGAAAACATCGCCAGCTGTCCACATGCCGAGCCGGTAGTTCACTCGCATCGATTGCCGGTGCGACAGTGGCAGCGCAGACTGGCGTTAACCAGCGAAACGCGAGCCAGGCAATACATCATTTCAGGGGAGGCAAATTTGTCCAACATCGCAGGTAAAGCGTATGCCATGAACGTGATCACACCGATCCGCTGGTATATGACATGGATTAACAAGCTCTTCTTTTGGTTTGCCCAGAAGCGGCCGGCAACGCTGAAGGGCTTGGTCGCGCTATCCCTGATTCATTATGCGCGCTGGGTCATTGTCGGCAAAAAGCAATTCCCGCATGTGCATGCAAGCCAGCCGAAAGAAGATCTGCATTACAGCTATATGCTTTTCTTCAGCAACTTTAATGGCAGTTGGGATCAGTATGTTGATTCCTTTACCTTTTCAATCCCGAGTGGTCTTGATTTGTTCTGGAAGTGGAATATCCGTTATCCGCACTCAGTGCCGTTGACGCCGTTTCATGAATATATCCACTATAACCAGATACAGACCACGCATTACTACAGCGCTTATCCGCTGGCTTCTGCCAACGACATCAAGGCTGCAAAAAAGATCAGGCATGCCTTGCTTGAGTTCGATCGACAGTGGCTGCATGCGCCTCCCGAGCAATTCCTGAAGCAATACAATGCCTTGCTGCGGCATGTGCAGAACGACCTGGGCGATATGCGGCCAACGCCGATTGTCAGCATGTCCGCCCATCAGGTGGAAAAGCGCCGTCTGCGCGACATTCGCAAAGCGGCAGAATGGACCGCCATGGACGAGGAGAAAAAGCATGCCTGACAAGAATGGCAGCGCCTGCGCATTAACCATCCTCGCACCGATCAAGTCTGGCCATCTGGGTGAAATTGCCTATGCCGACGAAGTGCGCAAGCGTCTCGATGCCTGGAATCTCCTGGAAAACAGTCCGATGGCAAAAGTGCCGCAAACCTATCTGTGCCGCTATTTTGTGCTGGACGACGTATTTACCCAATCGCAGTCTGGAGGCGATGTGTACGGCACGCTATTCGATTTCCTATCGATTTTTTCGGACAAGGCGCGCCGCCGCGCCTTGCCGCGCGAAGACCATTTGAAATCGAAATACCTGGTGTTTTCCTGTGAGTTCCATGGCGATCCCAATGCCTACCTGCGCAGCATGTGGCTAGCCATCGGCAATGAAATCAGGCATGCATGGGAATTTTGCTATGCCTTCGATCAGGTGACGGATGCCGACAGCTTTGTCGCATACATGGAGAAGTGTCGGCTGAAAGCTGCGCTGTTTTTTGTCGGGTCGACCGACCAGCCGCTGCCAGAGCAATTGAAAGCGCTGTATTTGAAGCAGGAGTTCGGCAAGTTCGCTAGCGAGCACCAGGGCCTGCCGGCCGACCAGTTGCAGCAGGCTTATCAAGCTTTCGTCAAGCGGGTTGAACCCAAAAACCTGGCGGGCCCTTGCTGGATGCCTGGTCAATACCGATTGCGATAGGAGGCGCCATGACAAAAATGCTGGATTTGCTGGATATTCAAGGGAATGTGATCAAGGCATATGGCCGATTCAGTTTCCCTGTGGCGCGCTACCTGTTCCTGCGCATCGATCATGGGGATCAGGGGCGTGCATTTGTCGGTGCCGTGATAAAACAGGTCACCACTGCCGTTGGCTGGGGTGACGGGCCGGATCAGGTTGCCAAGCCTTTGGCGACGACCAATATCGCATTTACCTTTGCCGGGTTGAAAGCGCTGGAGTTGCCAGAGGCCTCGTTACGCGGCTTTCCAGCGGAGTTCGTGATGGGGATGAAAAAGCGCAAGGATATCCTCGGCGATAACGGCCCGAGCGCGCCGGCATGCTGGGATCCGGTCTGGCAGCAAGAACCGGTGCATGTCTTCATTTCGATCAACGGCCAGTTGCCGCAATATGTTGAACAGCGCTATCAATGGCTGCTGGGATTGATTGAACAAAGCGCAGGTGGTGTGAGCTTGCTGAGCGGGCATCGCGGCGCCGATGGCGCCAACGACTTGCCCTATCAGGATGTCAAGGCCTTGATGGAAAATGGCAAGCCGACCAGCAAGGAGCATTTTGGTTACACCGACGGCATTGGCGATCCGGTCTTCGAGGGTTTGCCGGGCGCGCCTGACCGGGTGCTCGGGCGCGGCAAGCAAACCGACAAGGGATGGGAGCCGCTGGCAACCGGCGAATTCATACTCGGCCATATCGACGAGGCCCGGGAATATCCGCGCGCGCCGGTACCCATGTCGCTGTCGCGTAACGGCACCTTCATGGTGTATCGCAAGCTGCACGAGAATGTCGGCAGCTTTAATGCTTATCTTGATCAGGAAGGCCAGTTCTATCCAGGTGGCAAGGAACAGTTGGCGGCCAAGTTCGTCGGCCGCTGGCGCGACAATGGCGCGCCCCTGGCTGACGCCCCGGATTTGGATAGCAAGCAGGCCTGGGATGCGCGCTTCGACAAAGCCACACCCAAAGAGCAGGACCGGATGCTGAGCGGGTTTAGCTTCAACGACGATGCAGAGGGCGCCAAATGTCCGTTCAGTTCGCATATTCGCCGCATCAATCCGCGTGCATCGCTGGAAACCAGTCCGCATGCATTCGATACGCCTGGCGCCTTGTCCAACCGGCGCCGTATCCTGCGCCGCGGCTTGCCATACGGCGAGGTCAAGGATCCGGCACGCGACGATGGCAATCACGGCATCATCATCATGATGATGAATGCGGATATCAACCGGCAGTTCGAATTCGTGCAGCAGCAATGGGTCAATTACGGCAATGACTTCAAGGCAGGCAATGACAAGGAAATCATTCTAGGCAACCATGACATGGAATATCCGAGCCGGGCAGTCCTGCCGGTCCCTGTGGATAGCGACTTGGCGCCGTACTTTCTCAGGAATATTCCCCGCCTGGTAGAAACCCGCGGCGGCGATTATTTCTTTGTGCCGAGCATGACCGCGTTACGGATGATCGCAGAAGGATCAGTCGACCCGACCTGAAAGCGCTACCCTTTGCTGGCAAAAGAATCGGCTCAGGCATGTGCCGATGCCGGTCTTGCAGGCGCAGGTGATTTTGCGGCCATGCTGCCTTTCCGGCTGGCTTCTGGTGCGATCCCGGCACAGCTTGTGAACAACGGCCAACGATATCGCCGAATTTTCCAGACAATTGCATGCAATTGTTGTCTGCCTCTGCTTTGGCAAATAAGATGGCAAACAGGTATTTTTACCAAAATAACAAGACAGTCTCATGGGGGGAATCATTTTGCTGAAAATCGGCGCAAGGGAAACGCAATTTTTTCGTCAGGCCACGAACGCCGGCGAGGGAGCGGTACGGCTGGAACCCTGCGAGATTTTCGACTTGAACGGAGCGCTGACAGTCTGTCTGGCGATCGCCAAGTCGCTGCGCCAGATGCATCAGCGTATGGAAATGCATCAAGCAGTGTGTCCCGCCAATCTCCAGCTCATGGCGGATGGCAGTGCCGAGTTGCGTAACGATGTGGCAGTGCCGCTGGCATACATTTCACCGGAACAGACCGGACGCATGAACCGCGGCGTCGATTATCGCAGCGATTTCTATTCGATGGGCGTGGTGTTTTACCAGGTATTGACCGGTCATCTGCCATTTTCGAGCTGCGATACCATGGAAATGGTGCATAGCCATATCGCCAAACAGGTAGTGCCGCCGATCCAGGTCAATCGGCAAGTTCCGCAGGTCGTGAGCAGCATCGTCATGAAGCTCCTGTCCAAAAACGCTGAAGACCGCTATCAAAGCCTGGAAGGCTTGCAGGCAGACCTGCAAATCTGTCAAAGCGCGCTCAATGAAACCGGTACCGTGCCGGATTTTCCGTTGGCTGAACAGGATGTGTGCGATCGCCTACAGATTCCGCAGAAGCTGATCGGGCGGGAAACGGAAGTGGCGCAGCTGCTGGGATCGTTTAAGCGTGTTACTGCCGGCAGAGGGGAGTTGTTGCTGGTTACTGGCTATTCCGGTGTCGGAAAATCTTCTCTGGTCAATGAAATCCACAAGCCGATTGTTTCCAGCAAAGGTTATTTCATTGCCGGGAAATTTGATCAGTTCAAGCGCAATATTCCCTATTCCGCAATCGCACAGGCGTTTCGCGAATTGATCCGGCAGATACTGACGGAAAGCGAATCCCGCACGCAGGAATGGAAAGCGAAAATCCTCAAGGCATTGGGGCCGAATGGGCAACTGATGATTGATGCCATTCCGGACCTCGAATACGTGATCGGCAAACAACCGCAAGTACCGCGTTTGCGGGCGACTGAGTCGCAAAACAGGTTTCACTATGTGGTGCGAAATTTTGTCAGTGTGTTTACCCGGCCGCAGCATCCCTTGGTGATTTTCCTGGATGATTTGCAATGGGCCGACGAAGCTTCGCTCAAACTGATTCAACTGTTCATGACCGACATGGAACAGCCATCGCTGCTTGTCATCGGCGCCTACCGGGATAACGAAGTGGCGCCGGGAGAGCCGCTGATGCAGACGCTTGACAGCATACGGCATCAGGCACGCGTCAGCATGATTGACCTTAAGCCATTGAAAGAGACGCATGTTTGCACGCTGTTAGCTGACGCGGTCAGAGCGGATCCGGAGCAAGTGGCTGCGCTGGCCAGGCTGGTGTATCGCAAGACTCTGGGCAACCCTTTTTTTGTCGGCAAGTTCATCAAGAACCTGTACAACGAAAACCTGCTGCGCTTTGCAAATGGGCAGTGGCATTGGAATATCGATGAAGTCGAGGCATTGGCGATTACCGAAAATGTTATCGATTTGCTGACCAAGGAACTGGAGAGATTGCCGCAAGATACCAGGCATTTGCTGACGTTGGCCGCGTGCATCGGCAACCATTTCGATTACAGGACCTTGGCGACGCTGGCGGAAAAATCGATCGAGGAAACCAAGGCCCTGCTGCAACCTGGATTGCAGGCGGGCTTGATCATGACGCCCGACACCACCTTTTCCAGCGCAGTCAGTACCTCCTGCGCTTACCGTTTTTTGCACGACCGGGTTCAGCAGGCCGTCTATGGCGGCATTCCAGACGCACAGCGCAAAGCCTGGCACCTGAAAATCGGTCGCCTGCTGCATGCTACGGTTTCTGAAGCGGAGCGTGAAGAACAGTTGTTCGTTATCGTCCAGCAGTTAAACGACGGCGCCGAACTGATAGATGTCCGAGAGGAAAAACGAGATGTGGCCAGGCTCAATTTGCAGGCGGCTAAAAAGGGCAAGGCGACGGTCGCTTATGAAACCGCGCTGGAACATGCAGTTGCAGGCATTGCCTTGCTCGACTCAGCCGGAGAAAGTGGGTCGCCGCTGTACTTTGCGTTGCAGCTGGAACAGATCGAAACGAGTTTTCTCAGTCATCGCTTTCAGGATGTGGAGCGCCTCGGCAATGCATTGCTTGCAACTGCCGGCGACCTGGCGCAACAAGGGGCCGTGTATGAAGTGCTGATTCATTCAGCACTGTATCAAGATCGCCATGTCGAGGCAAAAGAGCTGGCTTTCAAGGCATTGCAGATGTTCGGTGTCCACATCCCGGAGAAAGTCAATAAATTACAGCTCATCCTGCGGCTTTTGAAGATCAAGAGATTGTTGGGTGCGCGCACACCTGAACAAATTCTGGACATGGCGGAAGAAAAAGATGTCAATGAACTTTTGAAGCAGAAGCTCCTGGGGCGCGCAATTTCTGCCTGCTATATCGCGACGCCTACGCTGTTCCCCGTGGTAACGGCGGAGCAGATTGGCGGCACCTTGGCAAGGGGACGCTTCACGCCGGAGCTGTCCTGGGCATTGACTGGCTATGCACTGGTTTTAGTCCAGCGCATGAACGAAATTGAAGCTGCCTACAAGTTAGGAAAACTGGTCCTGGCATTGTCGCAGAAAGGTAAAACTTTGATGCAGCCGGATAACCAGAGCGTGCGCGTGGCATTTGCAGTGCACGCCGGTATCTTGCATTGGAAGCAGCATTTGGCGTCGACCGTCCTGCCGCTGTATGAGAATTACCGTGCCGGATTACAAATTGGCGAATTTGAATTTGCACTTTACAGCTTGGGAACATCACTGCGCAGTGAGCTGGTGCTGGGTCGCCATTTACCCACGCTGCTGGATAAATCCAGATTGGCGCTCTCCGAAGCCATGCGTCTGAAGCAAAAAACTGCCTCCGACGGATTGCGTTGCAACATCCGTTTGATTGCTGGCCTGGTCGGCCAGGATACAGGTGAGCCGGACGACTGGATCAACGATAAAAGCATTACTAGGCTGACGCTTTATTTCTGGCATTTATTTGAATCCTGCCGCTTGTATCTGTTGGGTGACATTGATGCAGCGTTAGCCGGCATTCGCCAAAGCGAAGCTTATATCGGCTCGGCCGCAGGCATGGCAGTGGTCCCCCTGCATCACTTTTATCATGCACTGTGTTTATGTGCCGCTTATCCCGGCATGGATAGTCAGCAGCAGCGCACCGCTCTGAAGAAAATCCACAGTTTGCAAAAGCGATTCAAGCATTGGGCCAGTCATGCGCCGATGAATATCCTGCATAAGTGGGGTCTGGTCGAGGCGGAGCGCAGCCGGGTAAGCGGCAAGCCGGAAGCGGCGGCACGCCACTATGATCTGGCCATTCAGGGCGCGCGCGCGCATGGCTATCTGAACGATGAAGCTCTGGCTACCGAGCTGGCAGCGCGATTTTACGTCGACGCTGGCAAGGCCATGCATGCCCGCATGTACATGGAGGAAGCGCACGCACGTTACAGCAAGTGGGGTGCCGTGAACAAGGTTGTGCAGCTGGAGCAAAATTGGCCCGAACTGCTTAAGTCGCTGATGGAGCGCAAAAATTCCGCAGCGACAATGGCCACGTCTTCAGGCAAGCGGATGCTTGATATCGACACACTGATCAAGGCATCGCAAACCTTGTCAGGCGAAATCCAGTTCGACAAGCTGCTCGAAAAGTTGATGCGCCTGCTGATTGAAAATGCAGGCGCGCAAAAAGGCGTATTGCTATTGCAGAAAAACGGCATCTTGACTGTGCAAGCCAGAATCGAGGCCGATATCATCGAGGTTCGGCAAGATATTGCGGCCAACGACAGCGCTGACCTTAGTCTGGCGGTCATGAATTATGTGACGCATACACGGGAAAGAATCGTGCTCAGCGACGCCGGCAAGGATGTGCGCTTTAGCACCGATCCTTATATCGAAAAGGTCCGGCCCAAGTCGGTTTTGTGCATTCCATTGCAAAAGCAAAGCGAGCTGGTGGGCATCCTGTATCTTGAAAACAACCTGGCACTCGATGCATTCACGCCTGAGCGCTGCGAATTGCTACAGATTTTATCGACACAAATTGCGATGTCGCTTGAGAATGCCGGTCTTTATAATGAGCTTGAGCAAAAAATCGAAGCACGCACCCAGGCCTTGAAGCAAAAAAATCAGGAACTGATCAACACGCTGGACCATCTGGAACAGACACATCGCCAACTGGTAGAGTCAGCCAAACTGGCGTCGCTTGGGCAACTGGTGGCCGGGGTAGCCCACGAAATCAATACGCCGATCGGCGTCGGCGTGACTGCTGCCTCGACGCTGGCGGAAGAAACAGGAAAAATCACCAGCCTGTATGAAGAAGGAACCATGAAGCGCTCTGACCTGGAAAATTATGTGTCGTCGGCCGCCAGCATCAGCAAGCTGTTGTTGTCCAACATGGACCGCGCTGCAACGCTGATTCAAAGCTTCAAGGATGTGGCAATCGACCAGGCCAGCGAGGAAAGACGAATATTCGATCTCAGGAAATATATCGACGAGGTACTATTGAACCTCAATCCAATGGTGAGAAAGCATGGGCACAGCATCGAGGTGGATTGCCCCGATTTGATGGAAATCGATACCTACCCCGGCGCTCTGGCGCAAGTCTTGACTAACTTTGTCACGAACGCGCTGTTGCATGCTTTTTCCGAAGACGTGCCTGGCACGATGTCGGTGAGAGTCAGGGAACTCGAACGCGCTGAAATTGAATTACGGTTTTCAGACAACGGCAGCGGCATCCCGGCAGAAACCCTGCCTAAAATATTTGATCCGTTTTTTACCACCATGCGTGGCCGCGGCGGCAGCGGGCTGGGACTGAGCATCATTCACAACCTGGTAACCGGTAGCCTGCAGGGCAGGATTGAGGCGCAAAGCGAAGTACATGTCGGCACGACTTTCATTGTCCGCTTTCCGCGTAGCCTGGAATCGGCTGCTGTGCTTGCCGTCCGTAACAGCACGGTACAAACAGGAGCACGCTAGATGCTTGATGATTTCGCTTTTGCACCTGAAGGGCAAGTGCCTGAGGTCGCTGCCCAGCCGCCGTGGTGGATATTGATTGCCGACGACGAAGAAGAAGTGCATGCAGTGACCAAGCTGGCCCTGGCTGATGTGGCATTCAAGCACCGGCCGCTGGCATTCCTGCATGCCCATTCGGCTGAAGCGGCGCGCCGCATGCTGGAAACCAATCCAGACATCGCGGTTATTTTGCTGGATGTGGTCATGGAATCCGATGATGCCGGTTTGCGTCTGGTGCGGACCATTCGCGAAGACTTGGGCAACCGGCGTTTGCGCATCGTGTTACGCACCGGACAGCCAGGCCAGGCGCCCGAACGCCATGTCGTGATCGAGCATGATATCAACGATTACAAGGCCAAAACCGAACTGACCCGGCAAAAATTGTTGACTTGCGTGATATCGGCACTGCGTTCCTTTGACGATATCGTTTCATTGGAAAAAAGCCTGCAAGGACTGGAAAATATTGTTCATGCATCGGGTTCTTTGCTGCAGGCCTTTTCAGAAAAGACTTTTGCCGATGAAATTCTGACCCAAGTCAATTTATTGATCGGGCAACAGCCAGCCGGCCTTGTGGCAAAACGCATGCAAGGCAGCGATACTGTCGAGGTGGTTACGGTAATCGATACCGATCAAACTGATCCGGCGCAGCAAATGCTGATCCGACAGCAGTTTGCCGATAAGCGTAACCAGTATGATGGCGACAAAATCTGCCTCTATATTCCACCGTTGAAGGGTTCATCTGAATATGTCGCTGTGATCGCGTCGGATCGGACATTGACGGATTTGGAAAAACGCTTGCTCAATGTGTTGTGTACCAATGTATCGACTGGCATGGCAAACGTGCAACTGTACGAATCCCTGGTCAATTTGAGCCACAATCTGGAAAACCAGGTGGTGGAACGCACCCGTGACCTGTCAATTGCCAAGGAGATTGCTGAAACCGCCAACCGGGCCAAGTCGGAGTTCCTTGCAATCATGAGCCATGAAATCCGCACGCCGATGAATGGCATGCTCGGCATGATGCAACTGGCGCAAGCGGAAGCAAGCAACCCCAGCCAGCAAGAGTATCTGGAGACAGCGCAATATTCAGCCGAAGCCTTGCTGACCATATTGAACGACATCCTGGATTTTTCGAAACTGGAATCCGGCAACCTTGAGTTCGAAGCACTTCGCTTCGATTTGCTCAAGACAGTGCACAGCGTGGTCAGCCTGATGGCGGCCCGGGCCCAGGAAAAAGGGCTGACGCTGGTAATCGAAGGCATCGATAACGTGCCGCGCTTCGTGTGGGGTGATGCCGGACGTTTGCGGCAAGTCTTGCTGAATCTGGTTGGCAATGCGCTGAAATTCACTGAGCAGGGCAGCGTTAACCTGCGGATCTCGTCCTTGGTCGATGCCAGTGACAGGATGCTGCTGCGCTTCGTGGTCAGTGACACCGGTATCGGCATTGCCAAAGAAGCGCAGGCCAGGCTGTTTCAATCGTTTACACAAGCCGACAATTCCATCACCCGCCGTTTTGGCGGCACCGGCCTGGGTTTGTCCATATGTAAAAAAATCGTCGAAATGCAGGGTGGGCGGATTGGCGTGGATAGTGTCGAAGGACAGGGCAGCGATTTCTGGTTCGAACTGGCGTTGCCCGCCGCTGAGCAGCAGGAAGAGAACAATATAGTCCAGGCGGCTGCTTCTGCTTCAATGCATAGCTTGACGATCCTGCTGGCGGAAGATAACGAGATTAACCAGAAAGTCGCATTATCCCTGCTGACAAAAGCCGGACACCGGGTACAAGTCGCCCGGAATGGCAGAGAAGCCGTCGAGGCAATGCGTACCCAGCTATTCGATGTAATCCTGATGGATATGCATATGCCGGAAATGGATGGCTTGCAAGCCACGCGCCTGATCCGCAGTATGGAAGGGGCTGCTTCGCAGGTGCCGATCGTGGCGCTGACCGCTGCCGGTGCCGTTTCCGATAGCCAGACCTGTCTGGATGCAGGGATGAACTATTTTCTGAGCAAGCCGATTCGCATCGACCGATTGCATGCGGTGCTGCGGGATTTATCGATTTGATTTCGCTGTCGTGAGCATCGTTTCAGCCTATGCCGGCGGCCTCGGGGTGAACAAGGGGCGGTGACCTCGCCAGCCAGTCCGCAAGTTAAGCCCGGGCAGCCCTAGCCTGAGCATCAGGCGTGCCCTGAAATGTCATTCCTTGCACTTTAAAATTGCAAAATTAACAAATAAAACCGACCATCTCGTTAGCGGCAAGCGGCAATAAAGCGGAACTAAGCCCGATTTCCCCTTTTATTCCAAGGCTGATTTATTGACCTGCGATTGATAATGTCTATTAAGAAATTCCGGCGCCAGTCGTAAACCAAACCCTTGCC
>JAKFFK010000129.1:0-5079 GCA_036675285.1 Paucimonas sp.
CATGTACCGGACCGGCCGCAGAAAAGTGTTGACCCATTTCCAGCGCAAGGCAGCTGCCGGCGAGCTGTACGCTGACGCGTATTTTTCAGCGCTGTACCTGCAGCAGGCAAGCGAGAATCTCGCACATGAAATGGCGCAGCTCGACTAGCCGGCAGGGGCAAAGGATGCTTGCGCCGGTTGACTGCGGCTATGCAGTGACAGTATCGGCAATCCCGAACACACCCTGAAAATCGATGCTTGACATCCTGTGGCGGTGTGGTTTCTTTCACGCAGATTGCACAATCCGTATCAGTGTCTTCCAGCTGCCGGCCCCGCTTGTCTGATTGAGCGGGCTGCATGCACCGGTGCGCGAAGGTGCGGCGAGTGCGGATTGCCCGCCGCATCGTCGAAGGGATCGAATCCCTGCGCGCCTTATAATGTCTGTAGTGCCTTTCCGTCCCGCAACCAACTGCGATGATGCCGACCAAGCGTTTCAAACCCTGGATGATGGCGACAGCCGCCTTGCTGGCGCTGGGCGCCGGCTTCATGCTGCTGCGCCACTGGCAGGGGCCGGTCGTGCCCGGCTATCAAGTGGCGCCGGCGACCCTAGTGCAAAACGTGGTGGCGACCGGCCGCGTGATTTCCACGTCGCGCGCGCAGGTGGGCAGCGAGATCACCGGCGTGGTGACCGAACGACGGGTGCAGGAAGGTGACAGGGTGGCGGCCGGCGATGTGCTGCTGGTACTACGGGCCGACGACCTGAGTGCGCGGGTACGCGAGGCGCGTGCGGCGCTGGCGCAGTTGCAGCAAGCCAGGCGCCCACAGGCACAGGCCAGGCTGCGCCAAGCCGAATCGCAACTCGATCTGGCGCGCCGCGAGGCCAAGCGCAGCCAGGCACTGCTGGCAGCGGACGCGATTTCACGTGAGGCCAAGGAGCAAGCCGATCAGACGCTGGCCGCCGCGATCGCCAGCGCCGAACAGGCGCGGCTTGAAGCCGCGTCGATGGCGGTCGGCCGAAGCGAGGAAGCGATCCTGCAGCAGCGCCTGGCTGCTGCCGAAGCGACGCTGTCAAAAACCCGCGTGCGCGCCCAGTTTCCGGGAACCGTATTGATACGCAATGTCGAATCCGGCGACCTGGTGCAGCCGGGCCGCGTCTTGCTGGAAATCGCGCGCGAGCACAGCACCGAAATCCTGGTGCCGGTAGACGAACGCAACCTGGGCGTGCTGGCACTGGGTCAGACGGCGGTCTGCATCGCCGATGCCTACCCGGACCGGCCATTCAAGGCGCTCATCCACTTTATTTCGCCCGGCATCGACCCACAACGCGGCACTGTCGATATCCGCTTGCGGGTCGAACCGGTGCCCGCGTTCCTGCGCGCAGACCTGACTGTCACGGTGAATGTTGAAACCGGCCGCAGGGAACGGGCGCTGGCCATCCCCAACGATGCGCTGTTCCAGGTCAAGGGCAAGCACGCCAGCGCTTTTGTAGTCGAGCATGGCAAGCTCAGGCGTGCTGATCTGCGCTTGGGCTTGCAGGGCCTGACGATGTCCGAAGTGCGCGAAGGCCTGAAGGACGGCGACTGGGTCGTGACCGCTTCCGGCGTCAGGGAAGACCAGCGGGTGCGTGTCGCCCGACAGGAAAATCCGCCGGCCGCAGGCAGCGCTGCGACCCGCAAGGAAACACCGATAAAATTCAATTGACCGGCGGAGTTTGCTTTGATGTGGCTTGAATCGACCATCGCGCTCAGGTTTTTGCGGCAGGGCCCGGCCCAGACTGCATTGATACTGCTCGGCATTGCCGTGGGCGTGGCGGTCATCGTGTTCATCACTACCTTGATTACCGGCTTGCAAAGCAATATCGTGGCCCGCACGCTGGGCACGCAAGCGCATATCCGGATTACGCCGCCCGATCAAGTCAATGCGGTGCCGACGTCCCCTGCAGGCACGATTGCACTGCGCCTGGAAGACAAGCGCGCCCAGCGCATCCGCTCCATCAATAACTGGCTGCAGGTGCGCGATGCGCTCGATACCCTGGCCGACGTCACGGCCGTGTCGCCGGTGCTGACCGGCCCGGCCTTTGCACGCCGCGCCGAGGCACGCAAGTCGGTGTCGCTGATGGGTATCGATCCGCTGCGCTACCAAAACATCATCCCGGTCAGCGACGACATCATTGCCGGCCAGTTTCGGGTCGGCGCGGGCGACGCCGTCATCGGCAAGCTGCTGGCCGATGAACTGGGCATGCGGGTAGGTAACAAGCTGCGCCTGGAAGCCGGTGACGGCAGCGCGGCCGTGCTCACGGTGGCTGGCATTTTCGAGCTGGGCGTGCGCGACCTGGACTTGCGCTATGTCTATGTCGACCTGAAGCAGGCGCAATCGCTCTTGAATCTGCCCGGCGGCGTCACCGTCATCGATGTCACGGTGCAGGACTTGTTTGCCGCCGATGTGACCGCCGATCGTATCGGACGCCTGACCGGCTTGAAGTCGGAGAGCTGGATGCAGTCGAATGCGCAATTGGTCAATGCGCTGACTTCGCAAAAGCTGTCGACGGCGATGATCAGTTTTTTTGTGGCATTGTCAGTGGCCTTCGGTATTGCCAGCGTGCTGGCCATCAGCGTCACCCAGCGCACCCGTGAAATCGGCATCCTGCGGGCCATGGGCACCCGACGCCAGCAAATGCTGCGCATCTTCCTGGTGCAGGGTGCGGTGCTGGGTCTGGCCGGGTCATCCGCAGGCGCGCTGGTAGGCTATGCGATGGTGTGGATATTCAATACCTTCGGGCCGAAGCTGTTTTACATTCCACTGCCGTCGGGCCTGATCCCGGTGACCATGGCGGCCGCCACTCTCACCGGCGTGCTGGCCGCCATGGTGCCGGCATGGCGAGCGGCACGGCTGGATCCGGTCGAGGCCATCCGCTATGTGTAAGCAGCTTGTTTTATCTGGTCGGAGACAGCATGCCTGAGCCGACTCTACACGCTGAGCAGCAGGTGCTGCGCCTGGAACAGCTGCGCAAGTCGTATAACGTCGGCAAACCGACCGAAACCGAGGTCTTGCACGGCATTGACTTGTGCATCGGCCGCAATGACTTCGCCGCACTGGTCGGCCCGTCCGGCTCCGGCAAAAGCACACTGCTCAATTTGCTGGGGCTGCTTGACCAGCCCACGTCGGGCGAACTGTATCTGCAGGGCCGGCCGACCCGCAACATGGATGATGCAGAGCGCACCGCTTTACGCGGCAGCAGCATTGGTTTTGTATTTCAGTTCCATCACCTGATCCAGGCCTTCAGCGCGATTGAAAATGTGTTGATGCCGTTGATGCTGGCGCACGGCAAACCCGATGCGTCCGCCATAGAACGCGCACGGCTGTTGCTGGCCGAAGTAGGACTGGAGAGTTTCGCCGATAAAAAACCCGGCGATTTGTCGGGCGGCCAGCAGCAGCGTGTGGCGATTGCCCGTGCATTGATTACCCGCCCTGCGCTGCTGCTGGCCGATGAACCGACCGGCAACCTGGATACCAAAACTGCCGCAGGCGTGTTTGAATTGTTTCGCAAATTTAACCGGCAATACGGTTGTGCGGTGCTGGTGGTGACCCACGATCCACGGCTTTCGGCAGCCTGCGACCGCACCATCACGCTGGTGGACGGCCGTATCGTCAGCAGCTTGTAAGGCTACAGCGCTCGGCAACAAAACCTGCCTGAATTTCCGCAATGCATCGCGGCTATTTATTTGCAGTGCATTTGCACATTTGCCAATCCATGGCTGAGCTGTGATTTTCCAAACTTGAATCTATTGATTGAAATCATCTTCTTGGATGGAACTAAATGCACCACTTGCGTTACCGCATCTATTGGTTATTTTAAAAAACTTTGCCATCGGCACTGGTGTCTGACTTCTACAGTAAGTCAGTTCATTGGAGCTGAACGATATTTTTATTCATTACGGGAGAAGCCATGTTAAAAAAATCCATAGTGCTTGCAAGCGGTGCATTGATTGCAGTCGGCCTGACAGCATGCGACGTCGACAAGACGCAGGAAGGGAATGTCACTGCACCGGCATATGAAGTCAACAAGACCCAGGAAGGCAGCGTAACTGTCCCCAAGTATGACGTGACGCCGCCTGACGTCAATGTCAGCAAGCAAGAACGTACCGTCGAGGTGCCGACTGTGAAAACTGAAGAAAAGACCGTGACGGTGCCGAAGGTCGAGATCACGCCGGCGCCGGATAAATAAGCAAGCATTTTTGCTGTTCTCGGGACATCACGGTTGGCACAGTTGGCGCGAACCGAGACCGGCGGCAAGCATGAAAAACGCCTTCTGTTGAAGGCGTTTTTTTCGAAGCGTATCTAGCAGTAGGCGCAAGAAGGTTATGCGGAAATGCACCTGCAAACACGCCAGCCTCAACCGGCTTGCTACCTAAGGCCAAGCATCACACATGATTGTCAGCCTGCAGACGATTTACTTGCGCTGCATCCGGCAATCCAGGCCTTGCCTGACCCGGATTACCGAATTTACTGTGTACATAAAAGATAAACAACCTGGACCAATCTTAGTGCTGCGCTACTGAGCCGCGCCAGGCGCCGGTTTCACTGCCGCGGCTTTCCAGCAATTGCTTGAATCGCCGCAGATTGTCCTTGGCCTGCATCTTGACCAGCCCAAAGGTGTCACCGATTTTTTCATCCATGCCGCGTGGCTCGTAATCCATTTGCAGATTGATGCGTGTCTTGTTATCTGCAATCTTATGGAAGGTCACTACCCCGGCATTTTTCACGCCGCCGGTACTGCGCCAGGCAATTCGCTTATCTGGAATTTGCTCGGTAATTTCAGCCTGCCATTCCTCTTCCTTGCCGGCGACATCTGCACGCCAGTGCAAATGCGTGTCATCGACCTGGCGTACCTCATGGACGCTATCCATGAATCTTGGAAATTCTTCAAATTGCGTCCATTGATTGTAGGCAGTGCTGATCGGCACGTTAACATCAATACTGGCCTCGGTCGACGACCCCATGCCGTAATTACGCGATTTCTTGAGTTGTTTGGAAAGGATCACGCCGCCTACTGCGAGTGCGGCAACTGTAGCGATTCTGCTTAACATTTCTTTTTCCTCC
>JAKFFK010000279.1:0-5057 GCA_036675285.1 Paucimonas sp.
TTGGCGCGATGCCGCCGCTGGCCGAATTCTTCGAAATCCGGCCATATGGCTTTTACTCTGAGCTGCGCAGCTTTGCGCAGGCAAAAGCCGAGGTGCCGTCGGATTTTGGCGCTGCGCTACGGCGCAAGATGCCCAGCATCTACTTCGATGTGGCACCGGTCGTGATCGATGATGCGCTGGCCACCGGCACAAAGTACGACGCGCTGATCAAATTCAGCGACAACATGCTCGGCTACGCGGTCGCGGTTCTGTTGAACGACCCGACCTCGTCATTCTTCGAATACCTGGACACCCATCCCGGCAACGACTGGCAAAAAATTATCGGTGACTTTGGTGCCGCCGCAACCACGTTTGATCAGGACGTGGATTTGTTCTGATCAAGGACTTGGCGGGATGCTAGCTTTGCTGGATCTGGCCAAAGCTACTTATCGTTCACAAGTGTGAGAAAGGGCGGTGCGTACTCTATAAATCCGACGATGAAAAACTGGTAAACACACTGCTCAATATGCATTCGAAGTCTGTTCTGACGGGTGCCATTTGAGTAGGATTCCCGAGCATTATGCAAGCAAGATAGCGCTTTTTCCGGAGAATTGCGATGGCTCTGAATCCTGCAAGTATTGCCAATCATCGTGTCAGTGCAGTGAGCCTGGACTCGGTATGCATTGGCGAAGTAAGATATTTCCCGCTCAAGTCTTTATACTTAATTGGCATGATGGTTGCCGCGCTCGTCGGTGGCATAGCAACTGTCTCGTTCGGAGCAATCGCACTTTTTTTGATATCGACGGCGGCAGTGCTGCTTTTTGGCCATTCACTGGGAAGCCATCGCAAGCTTATCCACAATAGCTTCGAGTGCCCTAAATGGCTCGAATATGTCCTGGTCTATCTGGGCGTGCAGGTCGGTTTGGCGGGGCCCCTTGGTTTATTACGCCAACATGAGCTGCGCGATTATGCGCAGCGCCTGCCTGACTGCCATGATTATCTGCGCCACGGCCGGTCGTTTTGGCGTGACGCATGGTGGCAGTTAAATTGCGAGCTACACCTTGCCAATCCGCCGGCTATCCAGATTGAGCCTGGAATCGAGCAAAACAGGTTTTATCAATTCCTTGAACGCACCTGGATGGCGCAACAGCTGCCATTTGCCCTGGTGTTCTATTACTGGGGCGGCTGGTCATTCGTCTTCTGGGGCGTATGTGCACGCGTCGCCGCTGGAGTGCTTGGTCATTGGCTGATCGGATATTTCGCGCACAATCACGGCGCGATGCATCACGAGGTGCGCGGTGCAGCGGTCCAGGGACGCAACATTCGCTTCACCTCGATCCTGACAATGGGCGAGTGCTGGCACAACAACCACCATGCATTTCCGGGATCTGCGCGCTTGGGCTTGCTGCCAGGCGAGTGGGACCCGGGTTGGTGGGTTCTCGTATGGCTGAATAGGGCGGGTCTGGTCTGGGACCTGAAGTTGCCAAGTGATTTGCCTGCCCGTCCGGAGCTGGTGGCGCTTGGTGCAGGAAATGTCTCTTCTATCTGTGTCGGGGTTCGCGCTGTGGCGGAACCGGCGACGCTTCTTTCACAATAAATAGCCGATAAGATAAATGGAAACAAGCCAGGACAAGAATGCAAGCCAAAAGCCTGAGATTGAGGCTGCACAAGACATTCCAGACGGCA
Source organism: Paucimonas sp. (assembly GCA_036675285.1). Lineage (GTDB taxonomy): Bacteria > Pseudomonadota > Gammaproteobacteria > Burkholderiales > Burkholderiaceae_D > Paucimonas. The sequence continues at coordinate 1,666 of JAKFFK010000279.1, forward strand.
CAGGCGGACGCAACCGCAATGTGAAGACATTGCCATTTTCGAAGTGGTGGCCGGTTGGCACCGGCGCACTACTCGGCATCATGCTGAGACTGGTTTTCTCGGGTAAGCCAGGCGGAATATTTTCAGCAATGAACTGGGAATTCATCCTCCTTGTGCCATTCGCGGTCGGTGCGATGACCGTCTATGTGGCGGAAAAAAAATCGCGACGCTCTTGGGGCTACTATATCGGCGCATCGGCATTGGCCAATGTACTGTTCGTACTCGGGACAATGGCGATCCTGATCGAAGGCGTCATTTGCGTAATCATTATTGCGCCGCTTTTCGCAGCAATGGGAGCCGTCGGTGGATTGGTGATGGGAGGCATCTGCCGTGCAACAAATTGGCCGAAACATGCTGTTTACAGCTTTTCCTTCCTGCCGCTTCTATTAGGCACACTGCCCGATACTGCGCAAAACAATCAATACATCGGCATTGCCGAGCGCGCCATCCTGATACCGGCTGCACCCGACCAGATCTGGCACCAGTTGCACAATGTGCGGGACATCAAGCCTGAGGAAGTAGGGCATGCATGGATGTACCGGATAGGGGTTCCATTGCCGGTAGCCGGAGTTACCCAGCAAACGCCGACTGGCCTGGTTCGAAAAGTCACCATGGGAAAATCAATACAATTCAATCAAGTCTCGACCAACTGGAAGATAAACGAGCATGTGTTATGGCGTTATCATTTCCACGAAGATTCCTTTCCGCCGAAGGCGCTCGATGATCATGTAAAGATTGGAGGTCATTATTTTGACTTGATCGATACGGAGTACACGCTGATTTCCAAAGATCCGCAATCAACGGAGCTAAGAATCCGGATGAGCTATCGGGTCAGCACGCAATTCAACTGGTATGCGATACCCATAGCTAACCTGCTAATCGGGAACTTCGAAAACGTGATTCTAGACTTTTATCGACAGCGGGCAATTGATGCGGTGTCTTGAAGTGAATGCAGGATCAGATACAGCATTCTGACTTTGTCGCAATGTTAGACTTGGACCTGATTTTTGGCATTAAATCATTGTTCCATCAACTTGATCGCACACTTACCATATTTCGCGAAGCAGCCATGGCCTTGATCGACAAACTCTTTGCGCCCAGCAGCCAGGGCAGCGACATCAAAACTGAACTGCTGGCCGGCGTGACGACCTTCTTGACGATGGCCTATATTATCTTTGTCAATCCGGCCATCCTGGGCGACGCCGGCATGCCGAAGGATGCGGTATTCGTCGCCACCTGCCTGGCAGCGGCAATCGGTTCGCTGATCATGGGCTTGTATGCGAATTACCCGATCGCGCTGGCGCCCGGGATGGGCCTGAATGCCTATTTTGCCTATGGCGTGGTCAATGGCATGGGCGTGCCGTGGCAGGCGGCACTGGGCGCGGTATTCATTTCCGGCTGCCTGTTCATGGCGATCAGCCTGTTGCGGGTGCGCGAAGCGATCATCAATGGCATACCGCAATCGCTACGCATGGGCATCATCGCCGGCATCGGCCTGTTTTTGGCGATCATTTCGCTCAAAAGCGCCGGCATCATCGCCGCCCATCCGGCCACGTTCATTACTCTGGGCGACTTGCACAAGGCGCCGGCGCTGCTGGCAATCGCCGGTTTCTTCTTGACGGTGGCCCTGGACCAGTGGCGCGTCAAAGGTGCGATCCTGATCGGAATTATCGCCGTCACGCTGGCGAGCTTTGTGGTTGCCGGCAACCAGTTTCAGGGCATCGTCTCGCTGCCGCCATCGCTGGCGCCGACGCTGTTCCAGCTCGACATCAGCGCCGCCTTTTCGTTCGGCATCCTCAACATCGTGCTGGTGTTCTTCCTGGTCGAATTGTTCGACGCCACCGGCACGCTGATGGGCGTGGCCGGCCGCGCTGGGCTGCTGAAGCAAGGCAAGCTTATCCGCCTGAACCGGGCGCTGCTGGCCGACAGCGGCGCGATCGTCGCCGGTTCCCTGCTGGGCACTTCCAGCACCACTGCCTATGCCGAAAGCGCGGCCGGCGTGCAGGCCGGCGGACGCACCGGCTTGACAGCCGTCACGGTGGCCGTGCTGTTCCTTGCCTGCCTGTTTATCGCGCCACTGGCCGGCGCCGTGCCAGCCTATGCAACCGCGCCAGCGCTGTTTTATGTGTCTTGTCTGATGCTGCGCGAACTCGTCGCCATCGACTGGGACGAGACAACCGAAAGCGTGCCGGCAGTGATCACTGCGCTGGCGATGCCATTCACCTATTCGATTGCCAACGGCATTGCATTTGGCTTCATCAGCTATGCGACGCTGAAGCTCCTGACCGGTCGTGCGCGCAGCGTCACCCCGATCGTCTGGATCATTGCCGCGGTGTTCGTATTGCGCTACGTTTTTCTGGGCGCCGAATGACGGCGTTCGTCTTTCGCTTTCCGGAGACACTTCTATCTCAATAGGCGCGGTGCGTGGCAGCATTGCAAGCAAGGATGAAGCTGACAGTGCAGTATTGTCAAACTGCCAGACCTGCTCCATCGATATGTTCTGCACCGGGGCAGCGTCGTTGGCCAGGCGCTGACAAGTTACGCAATAATGTTGGGTAGTGCCCAACAGCATACCTTACGCACCTTCCTTCAATCCGCCTCTTAAATCCGCAAAATCATTATAAATAATTGATTTTTAATGGTTTGTTGGCTGTCTCCGGTAGGTGGCACGGCATTTGCCATCCTGATGTTCAAGCAAGGATATCTTTGCGAATTTCATTTAACTATTCAGGAGAAAGCAAATGAGCACGATGAATATCAAAGACTTGGCACACGCGGATGATGTGCGTGATTTGACTGGCAAAGAGATGGCCGGCATTCAAGGTGGCCAGAAGGCGGATATTGGCGGGTGGTCTAGTCTTGGCGCGGTTGTGGATACAGTTTTAGCGCCAATTGACTTCGCTGCAATGGAGAAGTGGGCAAAACAGCAAGCCGGCAAATAACCGGCGTGACTGGCATCTGCCGCACTGGAGCAATGCAGGCTGAACGAGAGCGGGAGTCCATCAGGATTCCCGTTTTTATATTGCCGAAAAAATATCGGGGGATGTCTGACAATCACGCACGTCAAACCGGGTAACTGTCAGATCAGATCCTGATTACTACAATTCAAGCGATGTAGTCTTTTGCACGTCTAGTTTTGTCTACCTCGGTTTTTGCTAAATGCAGAGGCAAGATCACCGACTGGCGCGTAATCTGCCGGGCTTTGATCGACATAGTATTTTTCATCGGGCACGGCCGACACCAGCATGCCATCTATGTTGATTGCGCTTACCGCTTGTTTTTCAACATGGTCGAGCAGGGATGCGAGCGCAGGGCGCGACAGATGAAGGCGTTGCGACACACCTTCCCAGTAC
>JAKFFK010000186.1:0-26470 GCA_036675285.1 Paucimonas sp.
CGGCTTTCGTGCCCGGCGCTGGGTGGTGGAGCGCACGCATAGTTGGCTGAATCGCTTCCGGCGCATCTTGATTCGCTGGGAGAAGAAAGCGGAAAACTATCTGGCCTTCTTGCATATCGCTTGCGGCATTACCGCGTGGCGTGCAAGTGGCCTACTGGAATAGGCTCCAAATATCAAATGTGTCGGCCACAGAGGCGCGTGTAAGTGGCACGCCAGCCATGGATCTTACGCACCTGGCAAACAGAAAGAGTCTATGTCGAAATTCGGCACAGTCATCCCGTGGTTCGGCTAGGCCACGACCTAAGAAAAATGCCATAGATTGCCATTGGCGATTGCTTTGAGCATGTCGCTTTGACGCACGCCTACGCCTTCAGGCATCAGGGCTCACCCTTCTTAATCGCAAGCAAAAAACCGAAAAAAGCGACCACTTGAATGATTTTGGTTCGCCTGATGAAACGATGGTTCATTTTTCTTGATCTTCCGAATTTGGGTTGGTAAGCTGTTTTTCAGTAATGAAGCCAGCCCAATAAGGGCATCCAAACACAGAGGCCAGGAGATGAAGATGAAAGTATTGAAACTTGCAACAGCTGCTGTCACGCTTGGGTTGGTATCGGCGGTTTCCGGTGCGGTGAATGCGCAAGAAGCACCATTCCGAATCGGGGTTATCAATGATCAGTCTGGTCCCTACGCAGACCAGGGTGGTCCGGGTTCCGTGCTGGCCGCCAGAATGGCAGTGGAAGATTTCGGCGGCAAGGTATTGGGCAAGCGGATTGAGATCCTTGTATCCGACAATATGAATAAACCGGACATCGCAAGCACGACCACTCGTAAATGGTTCGATGTCGATGGTGTCAGTGCCATCGCCGATGGCGGTTCCAGTGCAGCCGGACTTGCAGCGCAAACCGTTGCGGCAGAAAAGAAGAAAGTCACCTTGATCACGGGGGGTACCGCTCCTGATTTCAGCGGCAAGCGCTGCTCTCCGTACGGCACACAATGGGCGACAAGTTCCTATGCGCTGGCGAATACCGTGGTCAAGGATCTGGTCCAGGCTGGCAACAAAAAGTGGTATTTCCTGACCACCGACTTTGTGTTCGGCCATGCGCTGGAAAATGAAACGACCAAGGCGATCAAGTCTGCCGGAGGCACCGTTCTTGGCAGCGCGAAGCATCCAATCAACACATCGGATTTTGCTTCGTATCTCTTGCAGGCACAAGCCGCAAAGCCTGACGTAGTTGCGGTGGCGGCAGGCGGAGGTGACATGATCTTGGCCGTCAAGCAAGCCAAGGAATTCGGCCTGACGGCCAAGCTGGTTGCATTGTATGTAAGCCAGCCGGAAGTCGATGCATTGGGCCTGGCTGCGGGTCAGGGTTTGGCTTTTGCAACGCCCTTCTACTGGGATCTGGATGACGTCACTCGCGACTGGACGAAACGCTTCTTGGCGCGGCATAAAAAAATGCCCAGCATGATCCATGCAAACACGTATGTGTCCGTGAGCCACTATCTCAAGGCAGTGCAGGCAGTCGGTAAAGATGATGCGGAGCTGGTGGCGGCGAAGATGCGTGAAATGCCGATCGGTAAAGATGCCTTGATCCAGAATGCGTTCATCATGCCGAATGGGCGCGTAGTCATGGACATGTATGTCGTGCAGGTCAAAAAGCCCAAAGACTCCAAATTCCCCGGCGACTCGCTCTCCCTTGTTTCCACTTTGCCAGGAAAAAGCGTATTCGAGCCGATTGAAGTGACGGACTGCCCTCTGGTCAAGAAATAAGGGTCTCGCGGATCGGGCAGCCTTTATCGTGGCGAGGCGGGCAAGCCCTCGTCGCGAATGGCTGCAACGAAAATCCACAAATTTAACATTTCAGGTAATGACGAGGCAAAGATGAAAAAAAGTCATTTTATTCGAATGGAAGATGTAACGCCCTATCATCCGGCTAACCATCATGGGACTAGCAATTACCGTCTTATTTCAGAAGAAACTGTTGGTGCCAAACATTTGGAAATGCTGATAGGGGTGATTGAAAAAAATCAGGGTGCGCTGCCCCATGCGCATCCGAATATTGAGCAAGTATGTTACTTGCTCGAAGGAACTGCTACTGCCGAAGTGAATGGTGAGCGCAGGGAAATGGTTCCTGGTGATTGTTGCTTCTTCCCCGCTGGTGCACCGCACGTCTTTACAGCGACCAGCGACAAACCGGTCAAACTAATGGTTATTTATTCACCGCCATATGGTGAAGATCCTTCCAAGGTCATCCGTTGATGTATCGCGTGAGACATAAAACCAGAAAGAATCAGGACATTTAAATATCATGAAAACGAATCGCTATCCAAAATTTACGGCAGCCGCTGTCCAAGCCGCGCCGATCTTCCTCGATGCGCAAGCAACAACCGAAAAAGCGTGCGCGTTGATCCGCAAGGCGGCAGGGGAAGGCGCCACGTTCATTGCATTTCCCGAAGTCTTTATCGCTGGGTATGCTTACTGGAACTGGATCATGAGTCCGCTGGAAGGCAGTGCCTGGTTCAAGCGGTTTTATCTTTCTGCAATCGATGTCCCCGGCCCGGAAGTCCAAGCATTACAGCGCACGGCCGAAGCGTGCGGGGTGACAGTGGTAATTGGCGTCAATGAGCGCAGCCCGGTGAGCATGGGTACGATTTACAACACGAACCTGATCATCGGCCCTGATGGCAAGTTGTTGGGACGCCACCGCAAGACCGTTCCCACGTTCGCTGAAAAACTGACCTGGGGTTATGGAGACGGCAGCTCCATCCGCACCTACGATACTCCCGTTGGCAAGGTAGGGACCCTGGCGTGCGGAGAAAACACGAATACCTTGGCGAGATTCGCGTTGCTGGCCCAAGGCGAACAAGTCCACGTAGCTAACTACATCGCCTATCCCTTTAGAAAGAGCTACGACATTATCGAACCTATTAAAATTCGTGCCGCCGCACACTCGCTCGAAGGGAAAATTTTTACCGTCGTTTCATCTTCGGCGATGTCGCAGGAAATTCGCGATCTCCTGGGCACGACTCAGGAACGCCTCGAACTTTTGTCGGGGGCGCCGAATGCGTTCTCGGGCATCTTCGGGCCCGATGGTCTGCTTGTTTCGCCGCCGCTTATCGACGAAGAAGGAATTGTTTACGGAGAGATTGACCTGGAAAAAGGCTTCGAGCCAAAGCAATTCCACGACATCCTTGGGCATTACAATCGATTTGATATCTTTGAACTGCGCCTTCACCAGCGCCCTTTGTCGCCCCTGGTCATTGTGGATCAGGCCATGCCAACGGAGCTGAATCCAATTTCACCGCCGGACTCGCTGTCATCCGCATCTCCAGATCGTGCAGCAGCGGGCGAACGCACAGGGAGCGCCATTTCCTCGGTCAAGTCCTCGTCATGAGTGCCCTGAACATTCGGCCTACTAATTTGGAACAGATATCATGCAATCTGGAATTTTGATCAATGGCCAATGGCTAGCCCGCAGCAGTGGCGTTCCTGATATCAATCCTTCCGATACGCGCGATGTGATTGAAGAGTATTCCTGGGCGACCGCACAAGATGCACAAGCCGCCGCCGACGCTGCGCGGGAAGCCATGCCGGGCTGGGCGGTGGTGCTGCCGGAAGCGCGCGCACTGCCGCTGCGCCGCATCGGGGATGAATTGCTGGCGCGCGCGGAGGAGCTGGCCAAGATGATGGCTCGCGAACAGGGAAAAACTGTGCGCGAAGCCTTGGCCGAAGTGCGCCGTAGTGGGGAGACGTTTCATTATTTTGCCGGTGAAACCGTGCGCAACCACGGCATATTTACCCAAGGTTTGCGCAGCGGCTTCAATATCTGCGTTAGCCGGGAACCGGTAGGTGCGATCGCCGTTATTACACCGTGGAATCTTCCGATGTCGATCCCGGCCTGGAAGATCGCTCCCGCACTCGCCTACGGTAACACCGTCGTTTACAAGCCAAGCGAGTTGACGCCGGGGTGCGCATGGGCGCTTGCAGACATCATTCACCGTTCCGGGCTGCCGGCAGGTGTGTTCAATATGGTCATGGGAAATGGCCGAGAACTCGGCAAGCCGCTGATCGACTTAACTGATGCCGTCACATTTACTGGTTCCAATCCTACCGGTGTCGCAATTGTGAGTGCGGCGGCGGCCCAGATGAAAAAAGTTCAGGCGGAGTTGGGCGGCAAGAGCGGCCTGGTGATCGACCGCACCGCAAATATGGACTTGGCAGTGGAAGTGGCTTTTCAAGGCGCCTACCATGGGACAGGACAGCGATGCACTGCGTCCAGTCGGATCATTGTGCTGGAAAGCGTTCGGGAAGAATTTACCGAACGCCTGCTCAAGCGCATGAAAAGCAGCCGCGTCGGCCATGCACTTGATGCGGCAACCGAAATCGGCCCGGTAATTGATGAGCGGCAGCTTGCCAAGGATTGTGAATACATCGATATCGCGCGCAACGAGGGCGCTGAATTGCTCTCCGGCGGCGAGCGCATCGAACTCACAACGCCTGGCTTCTATCTGCAGCCAGCGCTTTTCCTGACCAAGAGTAACGACTTGCGGATTAACAAAGAGGAAGTCTTTGGCCCAGTCGCAACGGTTACCACCGCTCATGATCTGGAAGAAGCCATTGCAATCGCTAACGACGTCCATTTCGCGCTATCCAGCGGCATTGTGACCAACGATCTGATCGCAGCAGAAGAATTTCGCCGGAGGTCAAAGGCCGCCATGGTTACCATCAACGCACCCACTGCCGGCCTTGATTTTCACGTGCCGTTCGGCGGCCGTTCGCCGTCGGGCTATGGAAGCCGAGAGCAAGGATTGGCGGCGCAAGAGTTTTACACGGAATACAAGAGCAGCTACACCAACGTTTCCGGTCGCCTATAAGGTCGCCATTTATGCAAAAAGGAGTCGCTATGGCCGGACCCCTAGCCGGAATTACCGTTCTAGACCTAAGTTCAGTCATTGCGGGGCCGTATGCCACGCAAATACTGGGCGATATGGGGGCGGATGTCATCAAGGTCGAGCCGCCTCAGGGCGACATCATGCGTGCTGCCGGGCCTGCGCGCAATGCGGGCATGGGCGCCGCTTACCTGAACTGCAATCGCAACAAGCGCAGCATTACACTCAACCTGAAATCCCCGGAAGACCGGGCGCGCCTCCTGGAGATGGTGCGCGAGGCGGATGTGTTCATCCATAACATGCGCGCTGCTGCATGCGCGCGCCTGGGCTTGAGCCACGAAGAACTGCTGGCCATCAATCCTCGTCTTGTCTATTGCGCGATCGTCGGCTATGGCCAGGATGGCCCATACCGGGATCGACCTGCCTACGACGACATCATCCAGGCGGCTTCCGGATGGGCCGGCCTGGAGCAGGGGACGGGGACCGAGCCGCGTTATGCGCCAACGATCGTTGCCGACAAGACGACGGCACTTTATGCCGTCAGCGCGGTAAATGCTGCACTGTTTCACCGCGAGCGCAGCGGGGCAGGTCAATACGTGGAAGTACCGATGTTCGAGGTGATGGCATCCTACCTTCTGGTTGAACAGATGGGCGGCATGACTTTCTCGCCGCCGCTGGGGCCGCCCGGATATTCGCGTCTTCAATCAAAGCACAGACGCCCCTACAAGACCATGGACGGGTACATCAGCGTCATGCCCTACAACGGCGAACATTGGGTACGCTTTTTCACAGAAGCCGGAAAATTAGACATGGCTGCGGACCCACGCCTTGCATCGTCCGCCCAGCGCGCCGCCATCATCGATGAACTGTATGAAAAACTTGGCGAGACGCTGCTGGAGCGCTCAACCGAAGAATGGATGATCATGCTGCGGTCCGCAGATATTCCCTGCTCCGAGGTGAATACAGTTCAGTCGTTGCTGAATGACCGGCACCTCAAGGCAGTGAATTTTTTTGTGTCGCTCGAACATCCGTCGGAGGGGAAAATCCTGGCGACGAAGCCACCGATACGTTTTTCGAAAACGCCCTGTACGCTCAGCCGGCCCAGCCCAAATCTAAGCGCGGCGGGGGCTTCGTTGGATGAGCGCGTGCCGGCCGACTTTGGCAATGTCTTGTAGCTTATTCTGTTACGCGAATTCATTCCGATAAGGCGATTACCTCGTGACTTCCACACTTCCTGTCAATGCATTGCTGCGCGGCTTGCAGCTTTTGGAAACGGTGAATACCTATGGGCCTGCGGGCCTTGCCAAAATTCAACGGCTAACCGGCTTGCCAAAAGCGACCGTGCTGAGACAACTGGAGACTTTACGGCAAGCGGGATACATTGCATTCGATCCGCCTACGCAAACGTATCAGGTCGACTTGCGGGCATTGGCGTTAACAAACAACTTTTCCTATGAAAAGCAGTTCGTCAATCTTGCGGCGCCAATCATGAACCGTTTGCGTCAAAAGCTGGGATGGCCCTCCGACCTGGCAGTTTTTCAGCACGACAAAATGGTCATCGTGGACACCAATCGACAGCCCGGCATGCTTTCAACCAATCGCAGCATCGGATCCAGGATTCCCATCATGGCATCTGCTACCGGTCGCGCTTATCTTGCCAATCTCGATGCTGAGCGACGCGAAGCTTTGTTGAAAACTCTTCAGGCTTCGGACGACCCCTATGAAGCCTTGGCAAAGAACAAAGCAGCAACCCAAAAAATCGTTGAGCAAACGCGCAGCCAGGGCTATGCAGTTTCGGACAAAGAATTCTTACCCACCAACCGAGGCGCCGCTGTTGCCGTGGTCTGGAACAACGAAGTGGCATGCGTGATCAACCTGATTGCGCTCGCTTCCCTGGTCACTCTCGAAGACGTTCATAAACGTTACGTACCAATGTTATTGGAGGCCAGGGATGAGATGGAGGAAGCCCTCTGCAACCTGGGGATGAACAAGGCGAGTACGCGCGAAATTCCAAAGCCACGCGCCTATGGTGCCCGCAAGCGTTCCACGAAAGGAGAATTGGAATGAAGCTGTTCCATTCCCCTGCCTCGCCGTATGTTCGCAAGGTCATGGTGTTGGCCTACGAGGCGGGTCTCGAAAGCCGGATTGAACGGATGCGCGCGATGGTGAGCCCGGTCAATCGTGACAAGCTGGTCGTCGCTCACAATCCAACAGGACATGTTCCGACCTTACTGCTCGACGACGGCGAAGCTTTGTTTGATAGCCGGGTCATTTGCGAGTATCTCGACACGTTGCACGACGGACTGCCATTGTATCCACGGGAAGCCTTGGCACGGGCCAAAACACAGTGTCTGCATGCTTTGGCAGACGGGATTCTCGACGCGGCCGTCCTGGTGCGCTTTGAACTGGCTTTGCGCCCGGAAGAACTGCGCTGGCCTGAATGGGTGAATGGCCAGTGGGCCAAAGTTTTGTCCAGCCTGGATGTGTTGGAATCCCAGTGGCGCCCATACCTGGCCGAACGTCTGGACATGGGCGTCATCGCGACGGCATGTGCGTTGGGCTACCTCGATTTTCGCTTCCCCGGCCGTCCCTGGCGCGTCGACTATCCGCATTTGGCTGCATGGTATGAAATATTCGCACAGCGCGATTCAATGCACAAAACATGGCCGACTCCGGTCGTTTGAACGGCTAATTTCAATTATTTCTTCTTAGAGGCCGATATGAATAACGAATTCAAAGGCAATGTTGTCGTGATTACGGGTGGCGGAGCCGGGATCGGCAAAGCCACCGCCGAATTGTTCCTTGGTTTCGGTGCCAAAGTCGTCGTCTTCGATTTGGATGTCGAGAACGCTCCGGCTGGCGCTGATGCATATGTCGCAAATGTCACGGATGACGAAGCGGTTGCGACAGCAATTGACAAAGTGGCGAGCAAGTACGGAAAAATCGATACTCTGGTGAATAACGCGGGAGTGAGTTTCTACGGGACAGTGGAAACCGGCAGTCTCGCCGATTGGGAGCGCATCATCGATATCAATGTGCTCGGATTGGTCCGGGTAACACGCGCAGCGTTGCCCTATTTGCGCCGCAGCGCACACGGTGCCATTATCAATATCGCTTCGTGCCTGGCCCAGACAGGTCTGGCGAATCGTGCCTTGTATTCCGCAACGAAAGGCGCAGTCGAGGCGCTTTCCCGTGCGATGGCGGCCGATCTGGTCAAGGAAGGCATACGCGTGAACTGCGTCAATCCAGGAACGGTTGATACGGAATTTGTTCAGGGGCTGGCAGCAGCCTCCGGGCGCGACACGAAAGAGTTTGCCGCACGGCAGGTGACGGGCCATATGGTCAGTCCGGAAGAGATTGCGCATGCGATCGCATATCTGGCGCGACCTAGCGCTCGATCGACGGTCGGTTCGGTTCTGACGGTAGAGTCAGGCTTCGGCAGCTTGCGCTATTAATTCAGATAAAAATTAAAAGAAAGAGTGCACCGTGGCGGGACTTTATTTTGAAGAATTTAGTGTGGGCCAGGTAATTGATCACCCTTGGGGGCGTACTATCACAGAGTCAGATAACACGTTGTTTTCCTGCCTGACATTCAATATGCAGCCCTTGCATACCGATGCCGAATTTGCCGCCACTACTGAATTTGGCAAGCCGCTAGTCAACAGTCTTTTCACGCTCGGATTAATGATCGGTATTTCGGTCAACGACACAACGGTTGGAACGCTGGTTGCCAACCTCGGTATGACGGATGTACGTTTCCCGAAACCTGTATTTCACGGCGATACGGTACGTGTTCGCACGACGATTAAGTCAATTCGTGAAAGCATGTCGCGACCAAATGCCGGCATCGTCGAGTTTGAGCACCAGGCAACTAATCAACGCAAAGAAGTCGTGGCAGTTTGCCTGCGACAGACGTTAATGAACAGACGACCAGCAGCAGAGCGGTCAATATTATGAGTCAGGCAAAGCGGCAGGCCCGATCCTATCTGTTCGTCCCCGCCAACCGGCCAGATCGATTCGACAAGGCAGAAGCAAGTGGGGCGGATGCCCTAATCCTGGATTTTGAGGACAGCGTACCTGCCGCCGAAAAGCAGTTTGCGCGCGATGCCGTGGTCCAATGGCAGCAGCAGGCTTCGCAAAGATCAGTGGAAATCTGGATACGCATCAATCCACTGACAAACGCCGGGATATCCGCGGACCTCGATGCCGTCATGCAGGCCAAGTCGACCGGGGTTGTGCTTCCGAAATGCGAAGGGGTCGCAGATGTTGAGGCGCTAAACCAGTTGTTGAGCAAGTACGAGCAAAGGCATGGCCTGCCGGATCAGGGGATTTCTGTCATAGCTATTGCAACGGAAACGCCGCGCGCACTTCAACGGTTACATACGTTCGACCAGCCCGTGCCTCGACTTCGCGGCATGTTGTGGGGTGCCGAAGACTTGGCTGCGGCACTCGGTTTGCGTAGTCTGCGTGACCATGTTGGAAATTACCTGTCGCCGGCCCTTGGTGCGCGCGACAGATTGTTAATGGCATGCCATGCTTGTCAGACCGTCGCGATCGATGCTGTCTATACCGGATTGAACGATCCTGCAGGACTGGAGAATGAAACACAACTGCATGCAGCAATCGGATTTACTGCAAAAGCCGCCATACACCCGAACCAGATCGCGGTGATCCATCAGGGATTGCAGCCTTCCGCCGATGATGTGGCTTGGGCCAGGGAAGTCATTGATGTACTTCGAGACGGCGAGATCGCGGCGGGCAAGGTCAGAGGTGCAATGGTAGACCAACCGCATTTGAACGCAGCTCGCCGCATATTGTCAGTAGATCAACGTAGCGTTGAAAGTACGATGCGACCCATGAGCACCTTGTAATTCTATTAGCAGGAGCTGCCCCCTACAGGCCTTATTGTTGGTCATTACTGGATGCTAAAGATCGATGTCCGTTCAGTTTCTGAAAATCAGAGAGTTTTTGAGGAAAAAGATACCTTAGATTGCATCTTAGAGGCAGGCCTTTCAAGGTGGGCCCCTATAAGCATTTGATTTATCTACTCTTTATTTTTAGAAGCCACCAGATCTCGATTTGCAATCCTTTGAAAACAAAGCGAAAAATCGTCCACCTTGAAAGGCTTAGCTCTTAGTGCTCGCGCAGTCGGCCTGCCGTGCGCATGTGGCGTAACGCCGCCGCCAGGCAAATTCGTTGCGCGCTATCCGGTACGCCTGTGTGCCGGTCACTGCTGCATGCCGGCCACGACATTTGCCTGGGCCGGTATGCACGCCGCGCCAGTGGGGTAAATCAGGCAAGTGCGCTGCCTGCCGGAATAGTCAGGACCCGGCCGTGTTGAATCGGACCGGCGCCAGGTTGCCGGCAGCGCCATCCGGCTGCGCAGCCACGATTTCACGCACCAGAAATTCCGGCCGGGCCTTGATTTCATCAAAGATTTGCGCAAGGTAGGCGCCCAGCACGCCAATCCCCAGTAAATTGGCCGAGCCGAAAAACAGCATGATCACGGTCATCGATGTCCAGCCGGAAATTGCGCTGTGGGTATACCAGGAATAGAGGGCTTGCAATAACAGCAGGGCCGCGGCTGCCATGCCCAGCAGTCCAAGCCGGAAGATCATGCTGAGCGGCTTGGCGCTGTAGGCCGTGATCGCGGTGATGGCCAGCCGGGTGAGCTGGGCTGAGCTCCATTGGCTGCTGCCGGCGATGCGCGGCGCGACGTCGAACGCCAGCGGCACGGTGGTGAAACCGGTCCAGACAGTCATGCCGCGGAAGAAGCGTACTTTTTCCGGAAAGGACAATAACGCATCGACCACCTGGCGATCCAGCAGCCGAAAATCGGACGCGCCTTCCAGATCGAGCCCGGTCAGCATCCGCATCAAGCCGTTGAACAGGCGGGCATTGAGGCGCGCCAGCCAGCTATCGGTATCGCGATTGGCTTTCTGCGCCGCGACGATCTGGGCCTGGCCGCTGCGCCACAACGCCAGCATTTCAGGCAGCAGTGCCGGCGGATGCTGACCATCGGCATCCATGACGATCACTGCCTGGCCGCGTACTTGCCGCAGCCCGGCAAGAATCGCCGCTTCCTTGCCAAAATTGCGGGTAAAGCGCAAGCCATGCAACTGCGGATAAAGCGCCAGTTGATTGCGCAAGCGCTCCCAGGTGGCATCCCGGCTGCCGTCGTCGATTACCCAGACTTCAAAGCGCTCGCAGCAGCCGCGCAATACGCCAAACAATTGTTCAAGAAAAGCGGCGATGCCATCGGCCTCGTTGAAGGCTGGAACGATGATGCTGAGTTCCGGGGCCGCGTCAGTGTGCTTGGTCGGGTTCATTGTGGTTGGTCGAGTTTCAATGTCCAGGGGTTGTTCGGATATTCTTCGCGCAAACGCTGCGCGAATGCCTCGGTGACCTGAAGATTGCCGTCTTCACGTTCCAGCCGGATATAGGTGTACAGGGTTTCCGGAAGCCAGAAGCCATGGTACTGGTCGATCAGTTCACGATACCGCAGTTTCGCCTCGGTGCGCTGGCCTGCCAGTTCGCTGGATTTCGCCAGCCAGAACAAGGCTTCTTCCTTTTTGGCCGGTGGCTTGCGCAACTGGTAGGCGAGCAGGAATTTTTCGCTGGCCTGCACATACTGGCTGACATTCATGGCTTGCCATGCCTGCTGGTAGATGCGTTCCGGCGCCCGCAAGCCGAAATAGACGCCGGCCACGGCCAGCAGCAGCCAGCCGGCAAGGATCGGCATCCAGCGGCGCCAGCCGAACCTGGCGGCAGCAAGCTGCGGCCCGCTTGTCGGCTGTAATCTGGCGCGCCAGACAAGCAGCAGCATGAGCAGTGCCGCGCCGATGGTGGCGGCCATGCCCAGCTTGCCGACAAGCGTATGCCCATACACCAGGTGGATTTCCTTTTCCTCGGGCACGACCAGCATGAAGCCCGGTCCGGCAACATGCAAGCTGCCTTTCGAGGCCAGGTGCCAGCGCGGATGATAGGCGATCTTGATCAGATGCGGCTGGCCGACGGCATCGGTTTCAAAGTGCAATGCATGGCGCGACAAGGCCTTTTCCTGCACCGGTGAAGGGCTGCCTGCGGCGGCAGTTAGCTGCAGCTGATCGGCATACACCGGCAGATAGCCATCGAAGCGGCTGCGCGTTCGAAACCAGGCAAATGCATCCTGCATCCAGTTGTCCATCGGCCGTACTTGTATCGGCTGGGTCACTACCTGCGCCAGCCGGCTGTCGAACGACTTCAGTCGATACACGGCAAATGGCGCAGCCTCGGCGGTTTTGATAAACAGGCCGCTGTTTTCGATTGCATTCTTGGCGACGTTGCTGCGCAATAGCAAGGTATCGGTATGCAGGAAATTCATGTGCCTGGCGGCGAAATCCGGATCCAAGCTACCGCTCGGAAAGCGGACCAGCGGGGAGGAGGGCTGTTGTGAAATTTCTGATTGCAATTGGTAGACTGCCGGCCCGAGCAGTGCCGATTCCATGTACAAGCCTTCCAGCACCGGCCGGTGGTTCAGGAACATCGACAAGGCTTCCAGCGTGCGGGTGGATCCCACGTCGTTATTGGCCGGATCATGTTCAAACGCCAGGCGCGGGCTCCATAAATTACCTTGCATTGCAGGAAAGAGCTGGCTCAGGTTATGCCACTGCGGCTTGGCATCCAGGCCCGAGTGATTCCACAGGCCCCAGTCCGGCGCCTTTTGAATCTGCTGGCCGAACCAGCCGAGCAAGCCGAGGCAGGCGGCAGCAGCCAGCAGGATGTGCGCCAGCGACAAACTGTCGTCGCCAGCACTTGCGGTGATGGCTGATAATGCCTGTCCCAGCAGCCAACCGCAGGCAATCGCACCCAGCAGCCAGACCGGCGGGAAGAAACGGATATCGGCCAGACCCAGCTGGTCGCCGGCAATGAAGAAGATGGCCGACAGACCGGCGGCGCCTGCAAAATAGCACAAGGCGCGCCGTTGCCCATCCTGCCAGCTGCGGCGCACGCCGGGAAATACCAATAATGCCAAGCCCAGCAAGCCGGCGCCGACCATTGGCCATAAGGTGGCGGGCAGCAAGTCTTGCCAGCCTGACAGCGGAAACGAAGCATCGTTGGGAATGGTCAGGCTGTGCATTTCCAGCATCGGCCACAACCAGCCACCCAGCAGCGCAAATGCCAGCGCATGACCGCAGAGCAGCATGACGAATGATTTTTTCAGGCGCCGCAGCTTGTCCTGGGTGCTGCCGCCGGCAGCGCTGTCGAGCAAGAGCAAAAAGCTGGAAAAGCCGACTACCAGCAGCGGGAAACCATGTGAAAACCCGCAGGCCGCTTCCAGCGCCGCCGCCAGCAGCCAGCCGCGCTGCAGCGTAATGGCCCGGGCCCAGGCCATCATCGCCAGGACCGCGAACAGCATGCCATAGCTATACGCGAATTCGCCGGCCAGTGTCGACAGCAGGTTGCCGCCCCAGATCGAATTCTGTTCATGCACCAGGTAAGCCAGCGCGCCCAGTGCGCCGAACAGCGCCGCCGGCCAGGAAAAACCAAGCCAGCGCCGGCTGGCGCCAAACACTGCGCCCGGCAGCAGCATCGCGGCCAGGAATGAGCCCCATTTGAAAGCGGATGCCAGTCCGATCACCTTGGACAGCAAGGCCATCACGATAAACGGCAGCGGAAAATAATAAGACAGGAACGGCAGCCCGCCAAATACCTCCGGCACCCACGGCAGGACCTTGCCGGAAAACAGCAGGTCGTCGGCATACAATTTCACATACAGCAGGTGCGAGGCGGCATCGCCGCCGGTCGGCCAGTTATCGGAATTGAGAAAGGCAATGCCGAGGATCGACGCCACCAGCGCAGCACTGGCCAATGTGAACAAGAGATCTGCGAGCCAGCCGGCAATCGCCGGACGCTGCGTAAAGAATGCAAGACGGTGGGGATTCATTGGATTGGTTTTTTTCATGCCGCGGTCCGGTTGCGCCACCTGCCCACTGCATGCCATAGCAACAGCGCGATTGCGGCCGCCGCTGCCAGCTTGGCCAGCAAATAGAATTGCGTAGTCGCATCCAGCCAGCCGGCGCGTTGCTGGCGGCCTTGCAGATGGCCGCCGGACACGACTTGGGAGCGGATGCCTTGTTCGGTTTCATGCAGCAAAAACGCGACCGGTAATCCCTTGCCAAGATCCAGGACCGGTGTCTCCATGCCCGGCTGCCATTCGAAGCGGCGGGCAGCGGGTTGCCGGTGCTGCAGATCAATCGGCATAGTCAGCGGCGCAATGCCATCTTCCTGCGGCCACAGCAGCCAGCTGGCACGAATCGCCGGGCTGGCCGGCGGCGTGATCGTCATCCGGCCATCGACATAGCGGGCATTCAGCATCTGCTCGTCGCTGGCGTTCAGCGGCTGGCTGAAAAAGGAAATCTGGCCAAAGCCGGCGCCGGCCTGGTCGAAAAAGCGCACCATCACCGGACGCAGCGCTTCAATCGGCGTCAATTTGTCCAGCGGCCGCTGGTCCGGCCAAATCAGCTCGAGTTGCCCATTCGGCGCCAGTTCGACCGGCTGGCTGGCGCCAGGCGCAGGCAGCAACGGCTCCCAGCGCCCATCGGCCAGCATGCGCAGCACCGTCGGATAAAAAGCCGGACTGTTGCCTTGATTAAGCAGTGTCAGCTTCTGGTCATGCAAGGATAGATTGAATGAAATATTGCCGGCATGCGCAGATAAGGCCAAGAGCAATGCCGGCAGCAAAAGCAGGCGCAAAAAGCGGTGCTGTACCGAAGTGAGAGTGGGCATCATAGAGATACTAGATGAATGAATGACATTCTGTACACGGAGCGGGCTGCCATGATAGCAGCTGAGCGCTGCACCACAACGCCTATTTCTGCCGGGCCGGGACATGGAAAGTCCAGAAGCGGTTGGCGGCAAAACTCCAGACCAGCACCAGCACCGTGGTCACGATCTGGCTTGCCAGATAATGCACGCTCAATCGCTCCACGCCGATCCACATGAAAAGGGTATTCAGCAGCAAGCCAACCAAGGCCACGACGGCAAATTTGGCAATGCTTTCCGAATGCGGCTTGGCACTGCGAAATGTCAGGCGGTAATTCAGCGAATAATTAATCCACGCACCCAGCAACGCGCCGGCCGCCGATGCCAGCACGGCGGCTACGCCCGCTGCCTGCACCAACAGGATCAGCAAGCCATAGTGGCCGATGGCTGAAATACAGCCAACGCCGGTAAAGCGGACAAATTGTCGGAATAGTTCAGTCATGCTGCGCAACTTCTCTCTGGAAAGCCATCATGCTTGTATTTATGCGCACCTGCGCGCCGATCGAACGGCAAGCGTGCACCCGTTTGGCAGGACAGGTGCCTGACGCCGACGATTCTGGTAGTTTGTGGCAGGTGTCATCCGGCACCTGCTGCTGGCAGCGCTGGTGGGCGACGACAAGCCTTAATACTATCGTCTATGGCACTTTTTGGGAATTTTAGTGTCTTAGAATAAGCTGTTTTAAATCAATATTTCTGTAAATCACGATTTTCTCACCATGCTGACAGTATAAGAATGGCCACTTCGGCCTTATACTCAGTGTCTTGTTCATTCCATTTTTATAAGTGAAACGTTATGGCGAATGCATTATCTATTTCCGCGCAGCGTCCGGCATTGCAGCGTCAACTGGCGCGCGGCTTTACGCTGATTGAAATCATGGTGGTGGTGGTGATCATGGGTATTCTGGCAGCGCTGGTGGTGCCCAAGCTGATGGGGCGCACGGATGATGCCCGCATCATCGCTGCCCGCCAGGATATCGCCACCGTCATGCAGGGGCTGAAACTTTACAAGCTGGATAACATGCGTTATCCGACCACCGAACAGGGCTTGCAGGCGCTGATCACCAAACCGACCACCGGCCCCGAGCCGCGCGGCTGGAAAACCGGCGGCTATCTTGACCGCTTGCCGAAAGATCCGTGGGGCATGCCTTACCAGTACCTGTCGCCCGGCATCAAGGGTGAAGTCGACGTGTTCTCGCTGGGCGCCGACGGTCAGGCCGGCGGCGCCGGCAACGATGCCGATATCGGTTCGTGGGATTTATAGGCAAGCCGGTGATGTACAGGCCGCAACCGGCGCACCAGCGCAGCGTGCGCCATGGCTTGATGCATGGCTTTACGCTGCTCGAATTGCTGGTGGTGCTGGTGATTGTCGGCATCATGCTCGGCTTCGTGTCATTCAATGCGATGCCCAGCGAACGGCAAGCCTTGCAAAACGAAGCTCAGCGCATTGCCTTGCTGTTGCAGTTGGCGCGCGACGAAGCGATTGTGCGTAACCGGCCGATCGCTTTTGAAGTGGATCAGTATCGCTACCGGTTCCTGATTCGCGATGACAATAATGCCTGGCAACCGATCGAGCAGGAAGATATGCTGCGCGAACGCGAGTTCAAGCGTGCCCCGGTGAATCTGTCGATCGAGCCGCAGATGATGGAGCAAAACCAGCTGATGCGCATCACGTTCGGCCGCGAGCCGGTCGATAAACCGTTTGTGCTGAGCATGTCGATCGGTGAGGCGCAGGTAGCGATCCGCGCCGACGGCATCGGCCATTTTGTGGTGGAGTGAAATGCGCAGCTTGTCCAGACCCATTCGATCATTGACGTCGCCTGCCGCGGGATTCACCCTGCTCGAAGTGCTGGTTGCACTGGTGATCGTCGGCACGGCGCTGGGCGCCAGTTTGCGTGCGGTGGGTAGCCTGACGCAAAACAGCAGTGATTTGCGGGCCTCGATGATGGCGACCTGGTCGGCGGAAAACCGGCTGTCGCAAATCCGGCTGGCGCGCGAATGGCCGTCGATTGGCAAGCGTTCATTCGAATGCCCGCAATCCGATCTGCAACTGGTGTGCGAGGAAGAGGTGGTGGCAACCCCAAATGCGAATTTCCGCCGGGTCGAAGTCGAGGTGTTTGACGTGCAAAATCCGCAGCGGCGCATTATCAAGCTGTCGCAAATCGTACCGAATAATGGTTGACGGAAAATGAAAACGCCACTGTATCGACGCACCTGCTCTGCCGCGTCAGGCGCGCGCAAAAAACGCGGGTTTACGCTGGTCGAATTGCTGGTTGCCATCAGTGTGCTGGCGATCGTGGCCGTGCTCGGCTGGCGCGGGCTTGACGGCATCGTTCGGGCGCGGGTCGCGTTGACCAATGACCTCGAGCAGACGCGCGGCTTGCAGCTGGCATTTGCGCAGATGCAAAGAGATAGCGCGCAAATCGTCGACCTGGAGACGATTCCGGATCGCTTGCCGGTGGTGGTCGAGCCGGGCCGCATTGTTTTGATGCGCAAGGTATTTGCCGAGAATCAGCCATCGCGCGTGCAACTGGTCGCGTATCAATTGAAGGATGGCGTTCTGCTGCGGCGCGAATCGCTGCCGACGCGCGACTTGAATGCGCTCGATGGCTTGTGGCTGTCGGTAACTGACGACACTGGCGGCGTGCCCGGCGTGGCGCTGCAATCCGGCGTAACCGGCATGACTGTGCGCACCTGGCTCAATGACGGCCTCGGCTGGCGCGTTCCCGGACTGGATGCGGTGGCGAGCTCGGCCGCCACTTCGGCGACCACGCTGGTACTGCCGACCGGGATCGAAGTCGCGTTCCAGTTGCAGGACCGTCCCGGCAGTCTGACCAAAATATTCCTGTTGGGCGCGGTGTGAAGCGGCGTTTTGTGGCACCTTCCCGGCAGCGCGGCGTGGCAGTGGTTACGGCGCTGCTGTTGACTACGCTGTCGATCACGATTGTCGCCAGCCTGTTCTGGCAGCAGCAGGTCCAGGTGCGGTCGATTGAAAACCAGCGCTTGCAGCTGCAAAAGCAGTGGATATTGCGCGGCGCAATTGATTGGGCGGCGCTGATCCTGCGCGCCGATGCAGTCAATTCCGGCCCCGATTACCTGGGCGAGCCATGGGCAGTGCCGCTAGCCGAAACCCGGCTCGACCAGTATGTCGAAAATGGCAAAGCCGACAGCGACGCCAGCGATGCGACGCTGTCGGGCAGCATCGTCGATGCGCAGTCGCGTTTCAATCTGAATAATCTGGCGGTGGCCGGCAAGGTCAAGCCGGAAGAGGTCGCGGTATTGCGCAATCTGCTGACAACATTGCGCCTGAATCCGAGCCTGGCGCAAGCGGCAGCCGAGGCGGTTGCCGCCGGCCAGCCGAAAACTCCGGTAGCCGGTGACGGTGCCCAGCCGGTTGCGGCGCCGGTGTCGAACACCGAACCGCAGCCGATAAAAATCAATTATGTCGATGATTTGCTGGTGGTGCCGGGCATTACGCCGCCGATACTCGATAAACTGAAGGATTTTGTGGTGGTATTGCCGGTCGCGACAAAAATCAATGCCAATACTGCGTCGGTCGAAGTATTGGCGGCAAAATTGGCGACTATTGATACACTGTCGGAAGCCGATGCCACCACGCTGGTGGCCAGCAGGGATTCTGCCTATCTAAAGGATAAATGCGATATAGGCTTGCGGCTTGGAAAAACCAATATGGATTGCGAATCGCTCGACATCCTGACCAGTTATTTTTTAGTGAATGGCAAGGTGCGCATGAATCGCGCAGGACTGGACATGCAGGCATTATTGAAGCGGGAGGGTAATGCGATGCCACGGGTGATCTGGATTCGGGAAAATTAAAAAGCAAACGAGAACATCTTGAGTACACTGTATATTCGTCTTCCTTCCAAAGCCGCGGCCGATAGCCTGCCGGCCGACTCCGCATTCGATTGCCAGTTCGCGCTGGCCGCCGACAATGGCGCCATCGAGCGCGAAGGCAGCGCAGCGCTCAGTCAATTAGGCGACGCGATCGCCGCAGCGCAGCGCGTGGTATTGCTGCTGGCGGCCAGTGATGTCACCTTGCTGCAGATCCAGGTGCCGCCCTTGTCGGCTTCGCGCCTGAAAGCGGCCTTGCCGAATCTGGTCGAGGAACAATTGATGTCGGACCCGGCCGAATGCACGCTGGTAGCCGGTCCAGCCTTGGAAGGCATGCGCACGGTGGCCGTGGTCAACCGCGCCTGGCTGGAAAAAATCGCCCACATGACCCTGGCGCTCGGTGCCCGCAGCATCGTGGCGCTGCCATTGCAGCTATGCCTGCCGTATCAGCCGGAAACGGTGGCGGCGGCGATTGCCGAATACGGTATGAGCCTGGA
Source organism: Paucimonas sp. (assembly GCA_036675285.1). Taxonomy (GTDB): domain Bacteria; phylum Pseudomonadota; class Gammaproteobacteria; order Burkholderiales; family Burkholderiaceae_D; genus Paucimonas. Next base: position 19,038 of record JAKFFK010000186.1, read on the forward strand.
CATGGATCTGGCCGTGCGCACCAGCGAGCAGGAAGGCATGGGCTTGTCGCTGTTGCCCGAGCTGCCGGAAGCGGGTGCGCAGGAAGCGCTGCAGACTCTGTGCGCGCTGGTGCCGCAGGCAGCGATCGCACTGTATGTGCCGCAGGCGCGAGTGGCCGCCTATCAGGCAGCAGCCGTGGCTGCAGGGCAGGATGAGCGGATTGCGTTATTCGCCGACCACTGGCCGCACTGGATCACCGGCATCAAGTCCGTGCCCTTCAATCTGGCCGCCGGCCTGGGCAGTGCCGGCGGGCCCGGCCTGCGCCTGCAGAAGTGGCGCTGGCCGCTGACGCTGGCAGCGCTGGTGCTGCTGGTGAATATCATCGGCATGAATGTCGAATGGCTGCGCATGCAGCGCGAAGCCGGCAGCCTGCGGGCCGGCATGATCCAGACCTATAAATCGGTCTATCCGAACGAGACCGCGATCCTCGACCCGATTGCCCAGATGCGCCAAAAAATTACCGTGGCCCGGCACCAAGCCGGACAGGCGGCGCCCGACGATTTCATCAGCCTGGCTGCGCAGTTCGGCGAGGCTTGGCAAAGCGTGATGCAGGGCCGAACCACTCCCGGCATCGCCGCGCTCGAGTATGGCGAGCGCAGCCTGCTGGTGCGTCTGAAGCCGGAAGGCGAACCGCCAACCGAAGCAATGCAAGCCGCGCTGGCGGCGCGCAACCTGTCGCTGACCCCCAAAGACGCCAATGTCTGGCAGATCCGGAGCACCAAATGACCATGCCGCCCATGCTGCTACGCATCAATCAAGCCGTTTCCGAATTCTGGAATGCCCGCAACGAGCGCGAGCGCAAGCAACTGGCGCTGGCACTGGCGCTGGCGGTGTTCGCGCTGGTGTACATGCTATTGATCGAGCCGGCTTATCTGGGTCGGGAGCAGCTGAAAAAAAATCTGCCGGCCTTGCGCCAGCAGGCAACGGAATTGCAGGCCCTGTCGAAGGATGCAGCCACGCTGGCCAGTGTGAGCGTGCCGCCGGCGCCGGAAATGACCCGGGAAAGTGTCGAAGCCGCGATGGCGCGCGCCGGCCTGCAGTCGCAAAACATCGCTATTACCGGAAACCTTGCCAAAATTCAACTTTCTTCCGTATCCTTTGCCGGTATGCTGACCTGGCTCGATGAAATGCAAAAGACTGCGCGGATTTCGGTAGCCGAGGCCAACATCACCGCGCAGGCGCAAGCCGACACGGTCAATGCGACCTTAACGCTACGCCAGCAAAAGAGTGAATAGTGGTGACTAAAAGCAAAGGCAAGATCAGCCGCCTCATGCTATGGTTACTGGCGGCAATCGCCAGTGTCGGCTTGACCGTGCTGTTTTTTTTTCCGGCCAGCTGGATGGCGCCGTTGGTGGAGCAGCAGACCGGTGGACGCTTGACGCTGGGAGATGCGCAGGGCACATTATGGCGCGGGTCGGCCTTTCTTGGGGCTGCGCCAAGTGGTCGCGATCCGGTTACGCCGCTGTTGCCCGGGCGTTTTAACTGGCGCCTGTCGCCGCTGGTACTGGTCGGGAAAACCGATCTTGTGGTGGAAAATGCCATTGCACTGTCGCTGCCGGTGAGCATCACCGGCAGCTGGCGCAAGTGGCAGATCAGCAGTGCATCGATCATGTTGCCGGCGGAGCGCCTGGCGGGACTGGGGGCGCCCTTGAACACGATCCAGCCATCGGGGCAGATGCGCCTGGCTTGGTCGCCGCTGCAAGTGACGCGTCAGGGCAATGCGGTTGCCGTGAATGGCACGATGACGCTGGAAATGCATGACATGTCGTCGCGTCTGTCGCCGATCAAGCCCTTGGGCGCCTATGTTCTGGCATTCGACTGGCAGGGCATGCAGGCGCAGATGACATTAAAGACAGTAAAGGGCCCGATGCTGTTGTCCGGCACCGGTATGCTGACCAATGGGCGGTTGCAGTTTTCCGGCAAGGCCGAAGCCGAAGCAGGGCAGGAAGACAGGCTGGCAAATTTACTCAATTTGCTGGGTCAGCGCCGTAGGGAAGGCAACAAAAACGTTATAGCGTTAGAGTTCAAATAATGAAAACCAAATCAAGCAAAACAGTCCACACCTCGATCAACTGGCGCCGCGCAGGCGTCGCCGCCGCGCTGGTATGTGCCTTCGCCCACTTGTCGCCGGCGTATGCAGCCGAACCGGCCAAAGGCGAAGCCGTGCTCAACTTCGTTGGCGCCGATATCGAATCGGTGGTCAAGGCGGTCGGGCATTACACCAACATGACTTTTTTGATTGATCCGCGCGTCAAAGGCACGATCAGCCTGATTTCCGAACGGCCGGTTTCCAAGTCCGAGGCTTTCAGCCTGCTGTCATCGGCCTTGCGTCTGCAGGGATATACGGTGGTAATCGGCGACGGCTTTGCCAAGGTGGTGCCGGAAGCCGATGCCAAGCTGCAGGCCGGGCCGATCCAGGCCGGCGGGCGCACGCGCGCCAGCGGCGACCAGATCGCCACCCAGATTTTCCGCCTGAACTATGAATCGGCGCCGAACCTGGTGACGGTATTGCGCCCGCTGATTTCGCCCAATAACACCATCAATGCCAACCCCGGCACCAATTCGCTGGTGATCACCGACTATGCCGATAACCTGAAGCGCCTCGGCAAGATCATCGCCGCGCTGGACAGCCCCGCTTCCGGCGACCTGGATGTGATCCCGGTCCGGCACGCCATTGCCAGCGATATCGCCGCCATGGTCAACCGCCTGATGGAGCCGGCGCCCGGCACCGGCGTCGGCGACCGCACCAGCCTGCTGGCTGATTCGCGCACCAATTCGGTGATTATTCGGGCACCGTCGTCGGCGCGCGCCAATCTGGCCAAGTCGCTGATTGCCAAGCTCGACCAGCCGACTGCCAACCCCGGCAATGTGCATGTGGTGCATCTGAAAAATGCCGAAGCAGTCAAGCTGGCGCAAACCCTGCGTTCGGTGGTGTCGGGGGATACGTCGTCGCCTGCCACGACCCAGGGTTCCACTTTGTCGCAGCCGCAGGGCCAGGGGCAGACCGCCCCCGGCGGTGGCATGCAGGCAAGCTCGGCACCGATGTCGGGCAATTCCGCATCGGCGCAGAACGATCTGTCGGGCGGTGGCGCGGCCGGTTTCATCCAGGCTGATGCGTCGACCAACACGCTGATCATCACTGCCAGTGAAGCGGTATACCGCAATTTGCGTTCCGTGATCGACAAGCTCGATTCGCGCCGCGCGCAAGTGTATATTGAATCGCTGATCGTCGAAGTCACGGCCAAGAAGGCGGCTGAATTCGGCGTGCAATGGGCCGGTCTGACCGGCGGCGCCGGCAGCCGCTACCGCGTCGGCACCCTGACCGGGTTCCAGACCGGCGGCAACAATTTGATTAATCAGGCGATTGCCACCTCGGCGACCCGTCAGCCACCTGGCAATGGTTTGAACCTGGGCATTTTCCGCCAGGTTGCTGGCGATATCACTTTGGGCGCGATTGCACGCGCGCTTGAGACGGATGATAATGCCAACATCCTGTCGATGCCGAACCTGATTACCCTCGATAATGAAGAGGCGCGCATCATCGTCGGTCAGAACGTGCCATTCGTTACCGGTCAGTTCACGACCCCGGGTGCCGGTGGCGCCACCACCAATCCATTCCAGACCATCGAGCGCAAGGATGTCGGTCTGTCGCTGCGTGTCAAGCCGCAAATTTCCGAAGGCGGCACGGTCAAGATGGCGATTTATCAGGAAACCTCGAATGTGCTTCCGACCAGCAATGCCGCCGATATCATTACCAACAAGCGTTCGATTGAAACCAATGTGCTGATCGACGATGGCGAAATCATCGTGCTCGGCGGGCTGATCGAGGATCAAGCCTCCGACAATGAGGAACAAGTGCCGGGCCTGGGCGATATTCCGGTGCTGGGTAATCTGTTCAAGTACAAGAAGCGCGGCCGCACCAAAACCAACCTGATGGTGTTCCTGCGGCCAACCATCATTCGCAATAGCGAGCAAAACGCCGGTGTGGCGATGGACCGCTATGATTACATCCGCAATGCACAAATCACCGGGCAGCCGGAGCGCTCGATGTTTTTGCCAGACATGAAAGTGCCGATCCTGCCGCCGCTGGAAAACGGCCGCCCAGTCGGTGGTGCGATGCTGCAGCAGTCGCCACAGCCGCACATCATTAAACAACCATCGTTGCAGGTGGTGCCGACACCGTCGCCATCGCCGCTTTCGGCGCCGCCCGCAACGACCCAGTAATGTATTGGTAATGCAATGAACAACGTCATGATCGATTCCCGCCTGTTGCCTTACGCCTTTGCGCGCGATTTTGCGCTGCTCGCCCATCGCGGCGGCGCGGACGGCAGTCCGGTGGAAGTCTGGGTCTCGGCAGCCACGCAGCCGACCGCGATCGCTGAAATCAGCCGTCGCTTTGGCCGCATCAAACTCAAGTCGATGTCGCGCGAAGAGCTGGAAGCGGCGATCGCGCAAGCCTATGCCGGCTCCGGCGGCGATGCCGCCCAGGTGATCGATGAATACGAGTCGGATCTGGACCTGGCCAAGCTGATGCGTGACATGCCGGCGATCGAGGACTTGCTCGAATCGGCCGACGACGCGCCGGTGATACGCATGATCAATGCGCTGTTGACGCAGGCCTTGCGCGAGGGCGCATCCGATATCCATATCGAACCGTTCGAGCAGATTTCGGTGGTGCGGTTTCGCATCGACGGCTCGCTGCGCGACGTGGTGCGGCCGAAAAAAGCGATTCACGCCTCGCTGATCTCGCGCATCAAGATCATGGCGCAGCTCGATATCGCCGAAAAGCGCCTGCCGCAGGATGGCCGCATCACGCTACGCATCGGCGGCAAGCCGGTCGACGTGCGGGTCTCGACCCTGCCCACCGGCCACGGCGAACGCGCAGTGCTGCGCTTGCTGGACAAGGAAGCCGGACACCTCGACTTGCAAAACCTGGGCATGAGCGCCGATGTGCTACCGCAGTTCGACCGCCTGATTGCACAGCCGCACGGCATCGTGCTGGTGACCGGTCCGACCGGTTCCGGCAAGACCACCACACTGTATGCCGCGCTGTCGCGCCTGAATGCGATCGCCACCAATATCCTGACGGTCGAAGATCCGATCGAATACGAGCTGGCCGGCGTCGGCCAAACCCAGGTCAATCCGAAAATCGACATGACCTTCGCCAAGGCACTGCGCGCGATCCTGCGCCAGGATCCGGACGTGATCATGATCGGCGAGATCCGCGATCTGGAAACCGCGCAGATTGCGGTGCAGGCATCGCTCACCGGCCATCTGGTGCTGGCGACCTTGCACACCAACGATTCAGCGGCGGCGATCACGCGGCTGCTGGACATGGGCATCGAGCCATTCCTGCTGTCGTCGTCCTTGCTGGGCGTGGTGGCGCAGCGGCTGGTGCGTAAACTCTGTCCGCATTGCCGCCGCCACGACGGCCAGTTGTGGCATGCAGTCGGCTGCGACAAGTGCGGTCAGACCGGTTACCAGGGCCGGGTCGGGGTGTATGAGCTGTTGCAGACCAATGACGAGATTGCCTCGCAAATCCATAACCAGGCATCCGAAGCCGATATCCGCATCGCCGCGCAAAAATACGGCATGCGCACCATGCGTGAGGATGGCGAGCGCTGGCTGGCCGAAGGACTGACGACCCAGGCGGAATTGTTACGTGTTACGAAAGAATAGCTGTGCCAGCATTTCGATATGAAGCCGTTGACAGTGGCGGCAGCACCAAAAAAGGCGTGGTCAACGCCGACAGCGCCCGTGCTGCGCGCGCCGACTTGCGCGCGCAGCGGCTGGTGCCGATTGTGGTGGAAGCGATTGCCGCCCAGGTCGATGCCGCCGGCAAGACCCGCGCCCGTGCCTTTGGCGACCATTTGTCGACGGTCGAGCTGGCATTGTTTACCCGCCAGCTGGCTTCGCTGCTGGAAGCGGGTTTGCCGCTGGAACAGGCATTTTCCGCCTTGCTGGAACAGGCCGAGCGCACCTATGTGCGCGACTTGATTGCCTCGATCCGCTCCGAAGTGATGGCCGGCGCGTCGCTGTCGGATGCGCTGTCCCAGCATCCGCGCGATTTCGCCGATATCTACCGGGCACTGGTGGCGTCGGGCGAACAGATCGGCCAGTTATCGCGCGTGCTGTCGCGCCTGGCCGACTATATCGAGCGCCGCAATGCCCTGGTGCAAAAGGTCAAGCTGGCCTTTACTTACCCGGCGATCGTCACCGTGGTGGCGTTTTCGATCGTGATTTTCCTGCTGACCTATGTGGTGCCGCAGATCGTGTCGGTATTTGCCAATACCAAGCAAAAATTGCCTTTCCTGACGGTGATGATGCTGGCGATTTCCGATTTTGTGCGCAACTATGGCTGGATTGTCGCCATCGTCGTGATCGCCGCATTCCTGATCTGGCGCCACATGTTGAAGGACCCGCACATCAAGCTGCGCTGGCATACCTGGCTGTTGACCGCGCCGCTGTACGGCAAGTTTGAACGCAGCCTGAATACCGCACGCTTTGCCAGCACACTGGCAATTACCACCGGCTCCGGCGTGCCGATTCTGCAAGCTTTGCAAACCAGCCGCGATACCCTGTCGAATGTCGCGATGCGCCAGCAGGTGGAAGATGCCACCAACAGCGTACGCGAGGGCGTTGGGCTGGCACGTGCCTTGTCGGCGCGCCAGCATTTCCCGCCGATGCTGATCCACATGATCCGCGCCGGTGAAGTCACCGGTGAATTGCCGGCCATGCTGGAGCGTGCATCGAACGCGCAGGAACAGGATCTGGAGCGGCGCGCGCTGACGATTGCCGGCTTGCTGGAACCGGCCCTGATTCTGGCGATGGGCGTGGTGGTGCTGCTGATTGTGCTGGCGGTGCTGATGCCGATTATCGAGATCAACCAGCTGGTACGCTGACCGGTTGCCCAAGCGTAGCGTGGTCGATGCTGTCAATGGAGCATTAAAGGATTGAAATGAAGCAGTTGCCTCTTGTAACAAGTTTCGTGCTATTCATCGCGCTGTGCGTGTCGATTGCGTATTGGGGCATGCAATTGTTCAAGCCGTCGGCACGCCCGGTAACGGCGCCGCCGCAAGCGGCGCTGCAGGAAGTGCGGCTGGATGCCGCCGCTGCGCTGTTTGGCGGCCGTCCGGCGGCGGTGGCGGTGGCCAGCAATTACGAACTTAAAGGTGTGGTCATGTCGGGCACTGCCGGGGAAAGCGTGGCGATCCTGTCGGCCGATGGCAAACCGGCGACGGCTACCGCGATCGACCAGGAAGTCATGCCCGGCGTCACGGTCAAGGAAGTGCATCCGCAGTATGTGTTGTTGTCGGAACACGGCGTGATCAAGCGTGTCGAGTTGCCCGACAGTGCGCGCAGCCAGTCGGGGATGCAGATCGTGTCGCCAGTC
>JAKFFK010000086.1:0-26309 GCA_036675285.1 Paucimonas sp.
TTGGCCAATATCAGCTTTGTAGTCGATGCCGTTGTCGACCCATTTTTACAGCAGCTTGGGCTGGAAGACTACTATTCGTTACGCCAGGGCAGCATGCCGCTGTTAAGCGCATTGTGTCTAATACTGTCAGGCGCCAGCCTGCTGCTGCTGGACTTGGGCAACCGGCGAAATCGTTTTCCGTCAGAATACTGCGCCGCCATGGTGGTAGGGGTCATGTGTATTCCATTGATCGGATTCCTGTTTAACGCCAGCTCACTGACCGATGTCGTACCGGCTCCGCTGCCGTTCCTGGTTTTGGCGATTGGCATTTTGCTTTCTCGTCCAACACATCCGTTAATGGCAGTCTTGTTCAGCAGTGCGCCGGGTGGCCATTTATTGCGCAACGTGCTGCCAGCGACCTTGCTGCTTCTGGTTGGCCTGGACCTGTGCGCAAAATGGGGGGCACAGCAAGGTTTTTACAGCAATGAAATGATTTCTCCTCTGGTGATTTTGGTAGGCGGCGGCTTGCTGCTGATTCTTTTCTGGCGTGCAGCGTTGATGCTCAACCATGAGTATGGCAACCGCCTGAAAGGCGAAGCAGTGCTAGCCAAAACCAATGACTTGATTCGCAGCGTCAGCGATTGCACGACCGATGCAATTTACGTCAAAGACCAGAAAGGCTGCCTGATTTTCGCCAATCCGGCAGCGCTGAAAATTCTCGACCGGGATTTGGAGTCGGCGCTCGGGCGCAGCAGCAGCGAACTGTATCCGGACCCGATGGCAGCGGCCATCATCGAAACCAATAACCAGGCCGTACTCAGCAGTCGAAAATCACAGGCAGTTGAAGTGAGCTTGTTCACTCCGGGGGGGCTGCGCACCTTTTATTCGACCACCGCACCCTGGCTGGGCACGCATGGCGAAGTACTCGGCACAGTCGGCATTGCCACCGACATCACCGACAGAAAACACACGGAAGATGCGCTCAAGGCGCATGAAGTGCAGCTGGAAGCCCTGGTCGAAGCGCGCACCGGCGAAGTCCGGGAATTGATCGGGCATCTTGAAACCATGCGAGAAGAGGAAAAACGTGCTATCGCACGTGAATTGCATGATGATCTCGGTTCTTCCCTGACCGCCCTGAACATGCATCTGGCGATCCTGTTTCAGCAAATCCCCAATGACAGCAGCATTACCGAACGCACGGTCCAGATCAAGGCGCTATTAAGTTCAGTGACGGCGACCACGCGCCGCATCCAGAATGGCTTGCGGCCAGACAAGCTGGATATATTCGGCATTAAAACAGCCATTTGCGAACAGGCGCAGGATTTTGAAAACTATACCGGCGTGCCATGCGCGACCAGCCTGCCGGACGAGGAAATTCAGTATTCAACGGAAATTGAAATTTCACTGTTCCGGATGGTGCAAGAGGCACTGAACAATATCGCCAAGCATGCCCAGGCGTCACATGTCGATATCATTCTGGATGACGACGACGAATGCATTTACCTGACGGTGCGCGACAATGGCATCGGGATTTCTTCACAGGCGCATCCATACAATGCCACTCACGGCTTGCGCGGCATGCGCGAGCGTGCTGCCTATTTGGGCGGACGCATCGAAATTGTCAGCGACCGGAATATGGGCACCCGGATCCAGGTAATCCTGCCAAAACCGCAGGCATCCGAAACTGCGCCGGAAGACGAGATGCTCAAGACTTCAGCCTGAACCAAGACGCGCTGCCGGCAAGACCTCGCTCACCTGTCCCACCGGCTGTCCGGCAACAAGGACTAACTTGCCAGGCTGGCTGCCGCGCGCTGTTCCACTTTGGTCGGCAACAGACGCGCATATTCCCGCTTGACGTCAACATAACACTCGCATACCCGGTGTTCCAGCCCGGCCCGGTTCAGGATCGTGATATGGCCACGGCTATAATGAATCAGCTTTTCTTCCTGCAGCCTGCCGGCCGCTTCCGCGACGCTTTCGCGGCGTACCCCCAGCATATTGGCAATCAATTCCTGCGTCATGCTCAACTCATTCGATGGCAAGCGATCCAAGCTCAGCAAAAGCCATCGACACAGTTGCTGTGCCACGCTGTGATGGCGGTTGCATACTGCGGTCTGGGACATTTGGGTCAGCAAGGCTTGCGTAAATCGCAGCAAATGATTTTGCACCGCGCCGCCGCGATCGAATTCTTCTTTCAGTATGGCTGTTTTCAACCGAAAACCGTATCCGGCGCTTTTGACTACTGCACGGTTCGGCATGGCGCCGCCGCCCATGCATTGCGTCACGCCAACCAGCCCTTCGTTACCGATGACAGCCGTTTCGGCTGACGCGCCTTCCCGGGTGTCATGCAGTATCGAGACAATGCTGCTGGTGGGGAAATAAACATGCTGCATGATAGCGCCGGCATCATGAACTGCCATCCCCAAAGGCATTGAAACCAGTTCCAGATCAAGCATCAGCCGGTCGTAATCCGGCGTCGGCAGCGCTGCCAGAATATGATTTTGCTGCGGATTATGTCCATACAAACCAGCGATTCGCACCGGCCTTTCATGCTGCAGCGGCGAATAGGCACGCTGCCGTTCGACGCCGATATGGCGCTGATAAGCATCAAACGCGCAGGAATTCACAACCGGGAATTTTGAAGAGTCGGTACAAGTACTGATTTTCGGTGCCATTACACTCTCCTTGATCATTCAAAACTTTCTATGGAACCATCATCACTGAAAGCGGCATTTTTCTGCATCCGTGTTTCTCCGATTCTTCTGTGGGATTCGACTGACAGCTGGAAGTTGCCTGGATATGGTTCACAAATGTGGCCAAGGTTTGGAAAAGTGCAAACGCTGGCAAGCACAGCACTGTTTGCCGGCATTTGCACCACGCACCGACGTACCGAAAGATATCGGCTACCCGACTGGCCAGAAGCAAGCACCGACCCGGCAGCGCGCATAACGGCAAGTTTCAGCGGCAGGCCAAGCCATGAAGACGCTGGTCAGGCGGTAGGGAGTATCCAGATAAAGCGATCCGGACAGAGTGGAAAATTAATGGGTAGACGCGGAGGAAGCTAATTGCTGCATCAATGCGCGCAATTGCAAAAAATCGGATGACTTGTCGAAAAAGAATCCGACACCGTATTGCTCGCCTGCGCGGCGGTAGGTGTCGCTGACATTGTTGGTGAAAATGATCTTTACTCTTTTTTCATGTTCCGGCAAGCGCGCCAAGGCCCGTAGCAGGCTCATGCCATTGCCCTGCTTGAGCCCGATATCCAGAATCAGCACATCATAGTGTTCGTGGGATAGCTGTTCCAATGCGTCATTTTCGCTATCGGAAACACCGACCAACATAATGCCGGGAATAGTTGTCAAATTCTCAACAAGCAAGTCACGAATCGTGAGTGAGTCTTCGACTAAAAAAACGCGTAGCGCACCGGTGCCGACCGAACTGGACATGCTATGTAATGAATTATCCATGGCACTGAAGATGATACCTGCTCCCTGGCAAATGTTCATTGTTGACCATATCAACTATGTTGGAATGGCGTTCCTGCTCGCCCCATCTATTTCAGTCAATCAACTTTTCTTTGATTGCATAATAAATGAGATCGGCATTGTTGGTCATATTCATTTTCTGCAGAATCCTGGTGCGATAGGTGCTCACTGTCTTGACGCTCAGGCAGAGCGAATCGGCAATCCGGGTAACACCTTCTCCAAGACTCAGTTTGCAAAATATTTCATACTCCCTGCGTGATAGCGTTTCGTGCAAAGCTTTATTGGTATCGGTGTCGCGTTCCGACGTTAATAACTCCGCCACACCGTAACTGATATATTTATGTCCTCGCAGGACGGTATTAATCGCATTCACCAAGTCAGTTGCCAGCGCTTCTTTCTGCACATAACCGGCCGCCCCGCTGCGCAGCATCTGCACTGCATAGCGGTTTTCCGGGTGCATACTGAGAATAAGCACTGGCAGTTCAGGTTTTTCCCGTTTAATTTGTTTCAGCACTTCCAGACCACTTTTGTCAGGCATGGCGATATCCAGCAAGACAATATCCCAGGTTTTGGAACGGATCTGCCGAATCCCTTCTTCGGCGGTGCCGGCTTCGCCGCTTATTTCCATGTCGGGTATGCTGCCGAGAATATAATGCACGCCCGCGCGGACTACAGCATGATCATCAATCACCAGGATTTTGATCATAGGCAATCCGCATGCGGCCATAAACTAAACTCCGGCTGGCGAATGAAACGGTGGCGCTGCCGGATAGGGACTGCTGAACACTTTTCTTTCTGTTTCATATTCTTTCAAACGATTGTAAAGCGTCTTTAAACTGACTCCCAGTACGGCTGCGGCGAGTGTCTTATTGCCTTGACAATGTCCAAGGGTGGCACAAATCAACTGACGCTCTGCATCTTCCAGGCGACTTCCAATTTGCAACATGACACAATCATCAGCCATTGCGGGAGCAACCGGTTTTGGCGCTTCCGTAGCAGCGGTAATATCCAGTTCCCGATCCGCCAGGATAAACGCCCGTTGTACAAAATTCTTTAGTTCTCTTACATTGCCAGGCCAGCAATATTCTTTCATGAAATGCCTGGAGGCGCTTGAAAAATTCTTGCTGGTTTTTTCCTGCTGGTTCAGGCTTTCCAGAAATATATTGGCCAGCAACTCGATATCCTCGCCTCTTTCCCGCAATGCCGGCACTTGCAGCGGAAATACCGACAACCGATAGAACAAGTCGCTGCGCATGACGCCTTCATCCACCGCTTTTATCGGGCAACGATTAGTTGCAGCAACCACTCGCACCTTGACCTGCATTTCTTCATCGGCGCCGATTCTGGAAAAACGCCCGGTTTCCAAGACACGCAGCAGCTTCACCTGCATATCCATCGGCATTTCAGTGACTTCGTCCAGAAACAGGATACCGCCATTGGCGCGTTCAAAACATCCTTTACGCGCCCGAATTGCCCCGGTAAAGCTACCGCGCTCATGGCCAAACAATTCCGCCTCGATCAAATGCGGCGAAATTGCCCCGCAGTTTACGGCTACGAACGGCTGCCCTTCCTGAGCGCTCATCTGGTAGATGGTATTGGCCACCAATTCCTTGCCAGTGCCGCTTTCTCCGACCACCAATATATTGGCTTGCGTAGGCGCCACCTTTCCGATCATCTGGAATAAGTGGCGCATCGGCTTGGAAGCGCCATACAGCTCGCCGAATTTTGTCAGGAAACTCACGGGAGGTTTCTGCGTATCCTCAGAATGCAGCTTGATACTTGCCACAACCGGCTTACACGCCAAGGGACGACTGATCGTCACGGTATTTCCTTCAATTTCGTAATTGTTTGGCACAGACACTCCTTGTTCAGGTTTGCAATTTGTCTAGCCAATATTTACATGAATGGAAAATTTACCGCATCCGTGTTTCTCCGATTTTTATGTAGGAAAGCACTGACGCAGTGCACAATGGGTCACAAGCCGGCCTTTTCTGATAGCAATTTCTGAATAAACACTCAGCTCTATTATCTTTCATTCATGCCAACAAAAAATACTAGCTTGAAGAAAGCTTGCGAATTCTTAATGAACAATTGATTTAATTCAAATGTCAGATGCAATGAATCATCAACTCAGAAAAAATGCGCAGCATCATTTGTCTTATATCGTTTATTAAATATCTATTATGCATTCTCCATGATTAGCCATTGCCAATACTTTCAACATGCCTGGTTTTCTAAAGTGGTAATTGTTTCTGGTTGTTTCAAACGCTCTCGCAGTTTTCTAAATTCTTCAGAAAATAATCCATGGCATCGCTGCATTTCAATTTTCTCAACTGAATTTCCACCTTTCTGGCGAGCGTTTTTGCAGAGCGATTTCAACGCAAAACAAACCGTTGTAAATTGCCCCAAAAAATTTGTTTCAGAAGGCAAGAAAGATCACATCTGTAGAAGGAACGGCGTATTATTAAATTTATTTCTGCAGATAAATTAACTTTGTTCCCGGTTCACCACAGGGCTGTTGAATCAATGAATACCTTTCCTTCAAAAGGATTTTAGATGAAAATTTTTGACAACTATGCATCACGCTACGAACGTACCCGCGAAGAAGAGTATTCACTGAAGGAATACCTGGAAATTTGCAAACGCGACCGCCTGGCCTTCGCCACCGCTGCCGAACGCATGCTGCATGCCATTGGCGAGCCGGAACTGGTCGATACCCGCAACGATTCGCGCCTGTCGCGCATTTTTGCCAACAAGGTGATCAAGATTTATCCAGCATTTCGCGAGTTCTACGGTACCGAAGAAGTCATCGAACAAGTGGTGTCCTACTTCCGCCATGCGGCGCAGGGGCTGGAAGAGCGCAAGCAGATTCTTTATCTGTTGGGTCCGGTCGGCGGCGGCAAATCGTCGATTGCCGAAAAATTGAAGCAATTGATGGAGCATGTGCCCTTCTATTCGATCAAGGGCTCGCCCATCAATGAATCGCCGCTCGGCCTGTTCGATGAAGCCGAGGATGGCGCCATCCTGGAAGAAGACTTCGGCATTCCGCGCCGCTACCTGCGCACCATTCCGAGCCCATGGGCGGTCAAGCGCCTGGCTGAATTCAATGGCGACATCAACCAGTTCCGTGTCGTTAAGCGCTATCCCTCGGTGTTGAAGCAGATTGCCGTGTCGAAGACCGAACCGGGCGATGAAAACAACCAGGATATTTCTTCGCTGGTCGGCAAGGTTGATATCCGCAAGCTCGAAGAGTATTCGCAGGACGATCCGGATGCGTACAGCTATTCCGGCGGCTTGTGCCTGGCCAATCAGGGCTTGATGGAATTTGTCGAAATGTTCAAGGCGCCGATCAAGGTGCTGCACCCGTTGCTGACCGCGACCCAGGAGGGCAACTTCAAGGGCACCGAAGGTTTCGGGGCTATCCCGTTCGACGGCGTGATCCTGGCGCACTCGAACGAATCGGAGTGGAAAACCTTCCGCAACAACAAGAACAATGAAGCTTTCCTGGATCGCATCTATATCGTCAAGGTACCGTATTGCCTGCGCGTGACTGATGAAATCAAGATTTACGACAAGTTGCTGCGTAATTCCTCGTTGTCGCAAGCGCCGTGCGCGCCCGGCACGATGAAGATGATGGCGCAGTTTGCGATTCTGTCGCGGCTGAAGGAACCGGAAAATTCGAGTATCTTTTCCAAGATGCAGGTCTACGATGGTGAGAACCTGAAAGACACCGACCCCAAGGCCAAGTCGATGCATGAATACAGCGACTATGCCGGCGTCGATGAAGGCATGAATGGCTTATCGACCCGTTTCGCCTTCAAGATCCTGTCCAAGGTGTTCAACTTCGATACCCAGGAAGTCGCGGCCAATCCGGTGCACCTGCTGTATGTGCTGGAACAGCAGGTCGAGCGTGAACAGTTTCCGCCGGAGACTGAGCAAAAGTACCTGACCTATATCAAGGAGCATCTGGCGCAGCGCTATGTCGATTTCATCGGCAAGGAAATCCAGACCGCTTACCTGGAGAGCTATTCTGAATATGGCCAAAATATTTTTGACCGGTATGTGCTGTTCGCCGATTTCTGGATTCAGGATCAGGAATTCCGCGACCCTGATACCGGCGAGAGTTTCGACCGCAATTCCTTGAACAATGAGCTGGAAAAAATCGAAAAGCCGGCCGGCATATCAAACCCGAAGGATTTTCGTAACGAAATCGTCAATTTCGTGCTGCGTGCTCGCGCACAAAATGCCGGCAAGAATCCGCAGTGGACCAGTTATGAAAAGCTGCGTACCGTGATCGAGAAAAAAATGTTTTCGAATACGGAGGAGTTGCTGCCGGTGATTTCGTTTAATGCCAAGGCCAGCGCCGACGATGCGCACAAGCATGAAGAATTCGTCAAGCGCATGGTGGAAAAAGGTTATACCGCCAAGCAGGTCCGGCTGCTGTGCGAATGGTACCTGCGCGTACGCAAGTCTTCGTAAGGCAAGTTTCGGCCGGGCACATCAGGCCCGGCCGATTTTGTACGACCAGCTTCATTAGGAGGAAACCGATTTGGTTCACCTTATCGACCGACGTTTGCAGGGCAAGAATAAATCCGCGATCAACCGCGAACGCTTCATTCGGCGTTACAAAGGCCAGATCAAGGATGCCGTCACACGTGCGGTGAAGGGCCGTTCGATTACCGATATCGAAAACGGCGAAAAGATTTCGATTCCAGTCAAGGATATCAATGAACCCAACTTCGGCCATGCGCAAGGCGGCGTCTGGGAAACGGTTCGACCGGGCAATCAGGATTACCTGAAAGGTGACCAGGTCAAACGGCCCAAGGGCGGCGGCAGCGGTTCCGGACGTGGCAAGGCCGGCAACAGCGATCAGGCCGGTGAAGACGATTTCATTTTCGAATTGTCGCGCGAGGAATTCCTGAATGTCTTTTTTGAAGATCTGGAATTGCCGAACCTGATCAAGACGCAGCTGACGACCACCAAGGAATTCAAGAACCAGCGTGCCGGCTACAACATGTCCGGCACGCCCTCCAATATTCATGTGCTGCGCTCGCTGCGCGGTGCGCTGGGACGCCGCATCGCAGTCGGCGGCGCGCCGCGCAAACGGCTGAAGCTGGTCGAACAGGAATTGCTGGCGTTGCTGGATCAGGTCGGCGAAGATGACCCGCGCGTCATCGAATTGCGGCGGGAAATCCATCATTTGCGTGCCCGCATTCTGGCGATTCCGTTCATCGACCCGTTCGATCTGCGCTACAGCAACCGGGTCAAGGTACCCAAGCCGGCCAGCCAGGCGGTGATGTTTTGCATCATGGATGTTTCCGGCTCGATGGATGAGTCAAAGAAGGATACGGCCAAGCGCTTCTTCATTCTGCTTTACCTGTTCCTGACCCGTGCCTATGAAAAGATCGACGTGGTGTTCATTCGCCATCACACTTCGGCAGTCGAAGTCGATGAAGAGGAATTTTTCCATTCGCGCGAATCAGGCGGCACCGTGGTGTCTTCGGCGCTGAATCTGTTGACCAAGATCATGCATGAGCGCTATCCGAGCAGCGACTGGAACAGTTATGTCGCGCAGGCTTCCGATGGCGACAACTGGGACAGCGACTCCGTGACCTGCCGCGAATTGCTGGTCAATACCATCATGCCGGCCGTGCAATATTACGCATACGTGGAAATCACCGATGGCCCGCCGCAAAATCTGTGGGAAGAATACACGCAGATTCCCGAGGCTTACCCGCACTTCGCGATGCAAAAAATCGAGTCGCCGGCCGACATTTATCCGGTATTCCGAGAATTGTTCAAAAAACAGCCGAAATGACGAAAGCCCTCAAAAAACCAAAGGCCCCCGCCAACCCGCGCCGCCTGCCCGACCAGTCGGAGTGGACCTTCGAGCTGATCGAACAGGCGCATGAAGAAATTCGCCGGGTCGCGGAAAATTTCGGACTGGATACCTACCCGAACCAGCTGGAAATCATCAGCGCCGAGCAAATGATGGATGCCTATGCATCGGTCGGCATGCCGGTGTCATATCATCACTGGTCGTTCGGCAAGCACTTCCTGTCTACCGAAAAAAGCTACAAGCGCGGCCAGATGGGTCTGGCCTACGAGATTGTGATCAATTCCAATCCATGCATCGCCTACCTGATGGAAGAAAACAGCCTGACCATGCAGGCGCTGGTGATTGCGCACGCTTCCTACGGCCATAATTCTTTTTTCAAGGGCAATTACCTGTTCCGTACCTGGACCGATGCGGAAGCGATCGTCGATTACATGGTATTTGCCAAGAATTACATCACCCAATGCGAGCAGCGCTACGGTATCGATGAAGTGGAATTGCTACTCGATTCCTGCCATGCGCTGCAGAATTATGGTGTCGACCGCTACAAGCGTCCGGCCAAGCTATCGATGGAAAAAGAATACGCGCGCCAGCAGGAGCGTGAAGCCTACCTGCAGTCGCAGGTCAACGACCTGTGGCGTACCCTGCCGCGCCGCGAGGAAGAAGCGCCCGAGGATTCCCCTTACCGTTTTCCGGAAGAGCCGCAGGAAAACCTGCTGTATTTCATTGAAAAATATGCGCCGCTGCTGGAGCCATGGCAGCGCGAAATCATTCGGATTGTCCGCAAGATTTCCCAGTATTTCTATCCGCAACGCCAGACCCAGGTAATGAACGAAGGCTGGGCGACGTTCTGGCATTACACGATCCTGAACCAATTGTATGACGACGGCATTGTCGGCAATGGTTTCATGATGGAGTTCTTGCAAAGCCATACCAACGTCGTCTACCAGCCGCCGATCACCAGCCAGCACTTCAGCGGCATCAATCCATATGCACTGGGCTTTGCGATGATGCGCGATATCCGCCGCATCTGCGAAGAACCCACCGATGAAGACCGTGCCTGGTTTCCGGATATCGCCGGCAGCGACTGGAAAAAAACCCTGGACTTTGCAATGCGCAACTTCAAGGATGAAAGCTTCATCGCCCAGTATCTTTCGCCAAAACTGATCCGTGACTTCCATTTCTTTTCAGTGCTGGATGACGACCATAACGATAACCTGTATATCTCCGCGATTCATGACGACAGCGGTTACCGGCATGTGCGGCAGCAACTGGCGGAGCAATATAATCTGGGTAACCGCGAACCGAATATTCAAGTATGGTCAGTCAATACTCATGATGACCGCACCCTGACCTTGCGCCATACCCAGTTCCAGCGCCGGCCGCTGAGCCAGAATACCGAGGAAGTGCTGAAGCATGTGGCCCGCCTGTGGAATTTTGACGTACATCTGGAGACAGTCAGCCCTGATGGCGAAATTCTGGATACGCTTGAATGCAAAGCGGAAAGAAAGCGCCGCCGCAGAAAATAAGCCATTGCTGTTCTTTACCTCCTTACCAGCCCATCCACGCCTGCAGGTTTCTGCCTGCGTCATGCCGATAATGCAGGTTCTTGCGCCTGCTAGCCAGCTTGCATTTACACGATATGCTTCGGTCCAATACAGTACGGGAACCGGGCCATAAAATCTTGATCTTATAGAAACCCGGTATGTTGCAATGCCTCTTTTCCGGGTCAACTATTGACAATGCGTATTTGTCTTTAAAGTGAGGGAAGTGTATGCCCGCTATTGCCATGCCTTCTATGCCGGCACTGACCAGCATGTTGGAAAACCGCTTTGCGCTTGACTGCCATCGCGCACCGATACCGGAAGAAGAACCGCTTCCGGGTGAAGAACCATCCCCGGACGAGGAAGAACCGCCGCCACATCCGGATCCGACCCTGATACAGCTGGCTGGGCTGGCCAAGCAAGTGTCCGTCATATCACGTACATCGCTTTGCGCCACATTAATACAGCATCCACAGGTTTCGGTCAGGCTATAGCCAGTTCAAAAACGTGACTGGCGGGCATCCCGACCATTGCACATGCATGTGCAAACCAATGACAACAATGTTGCAAATCTTTAAGACAGGAATGATATATGGCTAGCAAACAGGAATGCGACCACTATGCAACCGAGGTGGCACGACGTTTTGAGGAATTTACCACCTGGTGTATCAGCAACTGGCCAGAAAAGAATTTCCCGCTTTTATCGTCAGATTTTACCGAGTCGCGCAAGGAAGTGGGCATGATACTGGGTAGTAAGCTGCATGAAGGCCAATCGCAGGATTCCGCATCAGCCGCAAATAATTCCGAACAATACATCCAGATGAACCCGGCGCCTTGGCCATGAGCTGGGTGATTATATTGCACTGCGCAATGACAAATCGCGCTCAATCAGACAGAATGCGTTCCGTAGGTAAAAAAATCTATCTCGTATGAGGGGATGGGAGACACGGCCCGCACTGCTTAGGCACTGCGGGCTTTTTTATGTATGGCGCAAACGAAAAGTAGCAAGTTGCGCTTCGCTTGAAAAATGAAAGCTCCCTTGTGAATACTGCTCATCAGCGATTTCTTCAATCGGCAGGCCCAGCCGGGCGCGCATATTATTTTTAGCCTCCAGTAATTCTTTACCGACAACGATTAAATCGATTTCCGATACCAGTACTTTCGGAAACATCACTGATTCCTCTTCTTGCACGTGATGCTCAAACTGCTCTTCCAGCACATTGACCTTGGCATCAAAAATCGAATCATCCGGCTGTATTTTCCCCAA
The DNA here is from genome assembly GCA_036675285.1 of Paucimonas sp. GTDB lineage: Bacteria > Pseudomonadota > Gammaproteobacteria > Burkholderiales > Burkholderiaceae_D > Paucimonas. The sequence continues at coordinate 12,112 of JAKFFK010000086.1, forward strand.
TTGAATAATCAAGTCCTTTGCCGACTCATGTTCGATCCAGGCTTCATCCATCAACGCTTCATCTCGAATCGCTTCCCGCACGGCAGGATAAAAAATACCTTCTTCGACTGCCATGTGGATCAGCAATTCTCCGCAAACACGCCTCACCAAATCGAATTTCTGATGCACCGGCATACGCTCCTTGTTTGCCTGGAATTCGGCAAACAAGCCCTCAATCTTGCGATGATCCGCGCTCAACAAGCCAATCACATCGGGATACACTACCGATGGTGAAGCAAGTCCCTGGTCTTCACGCATGTCACGCCTCTCTGTTGAAATAAATCTGATGGAGTCACTGTTTTTAAAATTACTCATTCCGGATCGGCAGCCTTTGCGCTAGCACAAAGGCGTCCACACGAAATAATTCGCAACATGGAAAGCCACATTGATTTTCAGCATGGAAACTAATTAAGGATGACGAACTATCGGGTTGCGCATGAATCTTATGGAGACGATATGCTTCCCTGATACGGGAAGCCGTTTTCAGACTGTTGCAGGAGAAATTCATGGCAGAGAAAATCAGGCACTTCATGGACGAAGCCGATATTGGCAGCGGAGAAAAAACGATTGCCGAAAAAGAGGATCTTGAGAAAACCAAGCATTTGAAGGAACAGCAAGAGCAGGCAAAGCAGCAAAGCAAGCCGCAGGACGGCAGCCAGTTGCAGCAAGTGGTGGAAGAGCAGCAATATGTCAGCCAGCAAGAAAACCATGTGCCGCAAAGCACTGATCAATCTGCCGACGCAAATCAGGCAAAGCCGCCTCAAGCGCAAGATGCCGCATCATCGGCCAGGCAAGCACCGCCAAAAGAGCCTGCGCAGCCTCGGCCAGGCCGGTGAACCTGGATGCGTTCTGCGATTGGCATAGCATCCTGCCGTTCAAACGGCGATGCCCGGTTTTGCTTGGCTTTTACATGCTGCCGTCAGCAATATCCTGCTTGAATTCTGGAGAGAATTATGGATGGACAAGTTTTACAAAGCGGCGCGCATATCGCCCGGATTGTTGCCGCGCATTTGCCCGATGACAGCTACGAAGCGCAAGTGTTTGTGCGTCTGGCACGAGAACCAGAAATAGCAGAAACCTATATTCCCGCCGGGATCTACCAAACCGAAGCAGAAGCATGGAAGGCTGCAGAAGAGCGTGCGGCGCGCGCCATCAAAGAAAATGAATTTTGACGTCTGGCTCGCTGACGGCAGCTTATTGCGCCACGCAGGCACACACTGCTCTTTTGTCATGGCAGGTAGCAAGCCGCATCAGACTTGCTTGCCGATGCAGTGCAAGTGCATAAATTTATTGATGCAAATCAGAGCTTGATTGCCCTGTGTCAAGCAGGAGCATTTGCGTTGCAAGCTAAGATGAACTCGCCGAGCGCCTGATTGAATTCCGCCGGCTTTTCCTGCATGAAGACATGGCCTGCCTTGGGCATGACATACAGTTGCGCCGGCTTGCCCACGCCTTCGACCAGGGTCCTGGCATTTTGCAAGGGCCACACCACATCACCATCGCCATGCATGACCAGCACCGGCACCTTGATATCGGCCAGCCATTGATAATAGGGGCGCGGGTCCGCACAGGCCGCCAGCTGTGCCTGATAGGCATGAGGCGGCTGCGGCTCGATGGGGCGTGACAGAAAGGCATTGCGTATTTCCGGACGCGCCTTGACGAAGTCGGGGTGATAAAAAATATCCAGATAGGTTTCGACCTTCTCTTCCAGGCTTGCGCCCGGACTGGCCAGCTTCTTCTGTACATATGCGGACGGGGGCGTCAAGTGCGGGTCGCCGGCCGACACGCCGGTACACGCCAGCACCAGCTTTTTCACCCGTTTCGGATAATCGTGGATAAATGCCTGAGCAATCAAGCCACCCATCGATGCGCCGACCAGATTCACCGGCTCGGCGATACCCAGCGCATCCAGCAAATCATGCAAATCCTTTGCAAATTCCTGCATCGAATAAGGGCCGGCGGGCTTGTCGCTGCGCCCCGCCCCGCGGTTATCCAGTGAAATGACCCGGTAATCGCTCTTGAAAAATTGTGTCTGGTACAGCCACAAATCGGTACTGCCGCCCAGGCCGGGAATAAACACCAGGGGCTCGCCGGCACCCGACGACTCATAGTACAAATTGATTCCATTGACTGTCACAGTCGGCATGCTTGCTCCCTTTAAAGATCAGGTATTTTACAGATTCCAGAGCTGGATTGCGCCAGCGCAGGCCCTGCAAAAGTTAGCAGTTTCTTCTTCATCGAGCGTTGCCAATGACGCTTCGCCGCTGTCCTTTCTCAAGACCGCAAATTTTTCCGGAGCAACAGCTCATCGCCCACAATGTGCTGTTGCACGACCAGTGTGGTATTTCGCTGACGCCGCGAATTGAAATCAGCGCTATTTTCATTACAACACATAGAAATGACATTGAGCAAACAATGTGCGATCTCAACGACCAGAGCAAGAAAAATATAAGCCATTGATATTATTACGTATTTTTATTTTTTAGCGCCATATTCCAGTCATTTTTCTTATCATTGTTTCATTGATAAAAAACATATGCTTCAATTTAACGGGCAATGACAAACGCACAGTTATTCGATTTATGAATATATATTATCGATAATGTAAATTTGAATTATGACTGGAAGCGCCCATAATCAATCTGTATCCCAACACAGGAGAAAATCATGTTTAGAACGAATCTTGCAACCTACCCGTATGTCAACCCGGTAAACAGCTATGCGGAAAACCTGGGCAGGGCAGCGCGCAGCTTTCTGGCTGCTTTGCTGGCAGTGGATCAGCGCAGGATTGATGCGTTGGCAAAAAATACTGTAGCTACAGACCAAAACGAAGCTGCCAGCATTGACGAGCTGAATCGACTCGCCGATCATTTTGATGCCATCATGCCCAACCAGGCGGCAGAATTACGCTTTCTTGCAGGAAGCGGCGCTTAATCGTCCGCGACGGGAAAGCTATCCGGCCTGCTCGACCAACTATTGTTTGAAATTGCCAGGCGTTTTACTGCAACCATATGGTCGTCCCTAGTGGGTCACTTGGCAACTGGTGTGGCAAATAAAAGCGATGGATTTTCGCGCCAGACAAGGGTGCAGCAGGGAATTCGCGCCGCATGCGGCGTGCCTGCGCACGGTCTGGGCTTGCAACGCTGTCTGGTGCAAAAAGACGCGATTTGATGCTGTATCAGTTGCCAAGTGACCCCCTAGCTATTCCATAGCTAGGGGTGACTGGCGAGGATGAGCATGCATCGAAAAGCTTCCACCAACTGGGCAATCCATGCTTTTCATGAAGACAACCCGGGATGTATGCCGGTACCCATTACATTGTTTTAACAATGTTTAATATTGCGTGTAAAAATTTCCACACATTAAAAATTTCACCAAATCAAAGTTGATTTTCATCAAATGTGTCAGTGCTCGCTTGGGAAATAATTAGTTACGAAAAGAAATTATGAGGAGACTGACATGTCCACTCCAACTACCCAGGAAATGGTCGAGACCTTGACCAATGTTTATTGTGCTGAAAATGCCGATCTACGGCAGCGGCATCTTTTCGAACAAACGCTGCATGCCTTGGTACGACTGGCCAAATCGGAACAAATACTGGAAATCAAAGCCAGTGTTAAAAAACTGACTGGATCGGTCATCATGGAATCCGCACTGCGAAAAACCAAGGTGATTCCGCGCGGCTAAATGCGATTTTGGCTGTCGGTCTGCGATTTTGGCTGTCGGTCAGAAACAGCAAGCGCAGCGCGACAATCAGAAGCCCGCGAAACAGCCTGCCCGTATCGCCTGATGACGACATAAATCGCATCAGGCATCGGCATGCGGAGCGCCAAAAAACATCGCTCAAGGAGATTTACCGCACCGGAAATCCAGGCAAGCTACTTTAGGAAGTTCATCCCAGCGCGTGGTATAGCGCGACGTCCTGTGCTCAAACAGCGCCGCCCATTTGTGCTGTTTACCAGCCGAGGCCAGGCAGACTGTATTACGGCCATGCACAACATTCAATCCACCCAGCGCACGCATCAGATTTTCCGCACGCGGGTCGGCTTCCTTGAACAAAGATGCTTGCCGCACCGACTCTGACACCAAGTCATTCAGCTTGCTTTAATGTTCCTGGCTGACTGAAATCCGATCCAGTAGGCCAAGCCAATTTTAAAATGGTGCAATTGCACAAACTTAAACTGAAAGAAAAGCGTACTTTCGTCGAAGTAGTAGAAGGTACGTTGATTTTTCCAGCTGCTTCATCGGCTATCGCGGAGTCGATGCCAACATTACCGATAGAGTGGCGGGCCCAGCAGTAGCAACACGCATGTCCACAAAGCGGAGACTAGCGAGTCAGAATGACGACGATTTGCTGTCCGAGGATGCGCTTTGCCGTTCCGCCGCAATCCGATCACGAAAAATCCGGTTCAAGACCAATCCGGCAGCCATCGTTATGCCGATGGCTGCAACGTGCCCGAACACCAGCACGCCGCCGTAAGTGGTGATCACGGAGAAGTAATCCAGATCCTGATGGCGGACATATCCAGTCAAGATGAGCAGGACAATCGCGGCAAGGTAGGCCGCAATGGAAACCGGTACTGCCGTGGCGTCCGCCGATAGGTAGCAATGTCCTCGCTGCGTGATTTCATGTAGCTGCATCGATGCATAAGCCACGGCGGTCAGCAAGGCGATCAGCCAGGCGTGGTCGAGCGCCAACCAGGAGCCGATGCCTAGTGCCCATACCGTCGCATAGACCGCGGGTGTACTGCGGACGATGAGATTTTCGATATGTAATTCGGTTGCTGATCGCTTCAATGATACCTCGGTTCGAATGGCACGCAGTATCGCGTGTTGTGGAATGTACCGCCGCTGCAGGCCAAGGGCGAAATGAGATCAGTCTCACGTCGCCCTGTCGCGGCTTACTTCAGAAGCCGGTGTCGCTGGTCTTGTCGCAACTAATCCGCAGGAATTCCACCGCGTATGCTACGCGGTCGGCAAGGGATTTGGCGCCCATGTCCATTTCCAGTCTTGTAACAACGCCGTCCAGTGTGAGATATACCGTGGAACCGACTGTTTCCACTTCAAGCACGTCGCTCCACGGTAGGCCGTCCGGGTCGCCCAGTTCTCCACGCAATTGAGGAAAGGCGGATAGCAGCGGCTGGCGTTGGATATGCCCTCGGACTCGATAAATGATCTCGGCACTTTCCGGATATTTGTGCAGCAATCTGCTTTTGCAACGTGCGATAGCGGTCGCGTCACTGATGGTGGCATGTCCTTCGAGGTGTGCCTCACCACCGGTTTTTCGTCGGGCAGCTTCCATTGCATGTTTCATGGTGGCGGAACGATATACCTTCCCGGGCAAGGTCATTTCCAGAAAGCGCTGGGCATTTTCGACTGTTTGCTTCGAACCGCCGCTTTGAGCCAGCGCGGGCGCGTCAAAGCAAAACGCCAGCAGTAAAATCGCAGTACGGGTTGTCACAAGCATGTGCATTTCTTTCTCCAGTGGACAAATACATGTAGCGCCGGCGGCATGGCGTCCGACTCTCAGGCAAATCAGATAAATCTGGTAAAAATCGGGCCGAATACGGCCGGTATAGCTGCTGGCGAGCCAAAGTTGCAAGTCGCACTTACAACACAAACTCCCCGCAAAAATTCTCCGGCCACACGACGCGGAAAGTTTCGGGTTCCTGTTCGCGCAGAGCGATGACGACATCGTCCAGCACACCCAGCCGGCTGAGATAGGCCTTGGCCCGTGACAGTGCCGGCTCCCATTGCTCTGGTGTCCGGATCTGCATATTGTGCCTGCCATCGCCGTAGTCAAATCCATCGACCTTACCGGCGTCGCTCTGCGCGAACGCGTCGGTAAGAAACAGGCGGATCGAGTCGTGAAAGTCACGGCCGTATTTGGGAATCGCCAACAGCCGGTTCCGGCTGAGATCAATTTCAGCGCTGTCACGGATCGGAAGCTGGACGATAAGTAATCGGGTAGTCATCACTGACACGAGACGATGGCGTTCGAGCCCAGCCCACAGGCTCGTTGCCGTTGCTCGGCGTCGGCCTTGGCCATGAGATGTTTGCTGTCGGCGGATGACTTTGCCTGCTTTGCTCTTTTCGACGCGACGGATGCAGCCTCGCTGCGGGCAACTTCGGCTTGCATCATTTTTTCGTATTCGCGCCGTTTCCGTGCGTCGGCAGGTCCGGCCTCGTTGCCCGCCATCGGCTGGAACGGCTTTCTAGCCACTTGCGCCTTTTTTCGTATGTCGACCAGTTTGCGGGCGTCGTTCATGCGATGCGCGGCACCCATTGCGTTGGCTTCTACTGACACTTCTGCTTCATAGGCGGCTTTTTCCGCAGACTTACGCTTTGCCCTTTCCTTAGCCTCTTTCTGCGCGCGGGCCGATGACGGCAACACTCCCTTCGAGCCAGTTATGTAGATGCTTTGCACTTCGGCGACGGACAAGAAGACAAGCTCAAGCACCATTTCTGTAATGGCAACGCAAAAATTTCGCATTAATATCCCCCTTGAAAATGTATGACACCAACATCGGCGTCAGTGCGTCGGCAATTGTGGAAAAGACGGGTTCCGCTTGTGCTTGGCAGATCCCAGCTGCGAACAAGCCGACGATAACGATTTTTTAGGCATTAGGTCAGTGCCACGCGACAGGTGCAAAAAAGGAAAACTTGAACATGGGCAATTATAACGAGTAAGCAATGCAAATCGTCACCGGATTATTCATAATTGGCAAGTTGAAAATCACCCTCCTGCTATCACTTCGTCATGATGTGCATGTACGACATGGTGCGGCGAGATTTGAGCAAAAGCCAAGACGGGGGACACGCCGGGAGATTGCTGTACGCGTTACCCGCTGAAATCCTGGTCAACGTGTCACATTTATTCGCTGTTTTGAAGGATGCCAGCACATATGGAGCGTAATGCCCTTATTGAAGAAGGCCATGAAAGATTCCCCACATCGAATCAGCTATCCGGATCGAGGAGTAAAGAGTGATTTGCCAATTGGGAATGAGATAAGCCAAACCGAGATGAGTTTTAGGCGAAAGAAGACAAACGAGCAAACAGTCAAAACCGCAAAGAAAAGTACTCCGGTTACACACTTTATTAGTGATTTGTATATTTATAAAAATCACTAATAATTTTGTATAACGATGCTTTTTTTCACTATCGTGCTGCCACCACCAGGCTTCTTAGAAAAAGTTGGCTATTTAAACGGCTAGTTTCCAACCGCTTTATTTTTTGAGATCATTAAGAGCATAAAAAAACCGGCTTTAAGCCGGTTTTTTTATGCTGCATGCTGCTTAAGTAAAAATTGCCAGTTTCCCTAGCGCATTTAACTGATAAAGCAAAATATGCCCTATCGGAAAATAAAGCATAAGCTGTCCAAGCGGTCACTTTATGCTTAACAGCACAGGCTGTGGAATAAGGCAAAAATCGGGACTGAATCACCCAATTCATGGCTGATGTACGGCCAAATAGGGAAAGCGATCGACAACCAATAAACGACTTAATGGCGTGTTTTGAAAATATAACCCATTACGTGGCTTCTTTTTCATCTGCTAGAAATCGTGACTCGTTTTTAAGTGCGAATTAGGAAGAATAGAACTGAATGACTTTTTCGTGGGTGCGCAAATTTTCCGGACGGTACGGTGCACGTATGCCATAGTGCGAGACGCCAAGAAGCATGAAGCGCTCAATTACAGACGGATGTAGGATGGCGGCTGGCTTTATGGGCCTTAGTTGTTCTGCCCACAAGCTTATCCACAGAATCTGTGAGTTTCCCAAATTAAACAGATTGACTTTTAATACTGTATAAACATACAGTAACGGCATTATGCCTACCTCATTTATCCAGCGCCTCATCCAGCCACAAACACTCACCCTCATTCAGAATATGGAGGCGGTTGCGCCCATGCCAGTGCCTTGGCACTTCCGGCAATTCAGCCAGCGCATTCCTGCTGGTTTCCCCTCCCCTGCTGCTGACTACGCCGAAGGCTCACTGGGTATCAATGAATACCTGATACCGCATAAAGCGTCGACCTTCATTTTTACGGTGGTGGGCGACTCCATGAAAAATATTGGCATTGTTGACGGCGATAAGGTTGTGGTTGACCGGGCGATCGAACCCAAACACCGCCATATTGTCATTGCCGTCGTTAACCAGGAATACACGATCAAGCGGCTATACAAGCGGGCCGGCGTGATTGAGTTACGATCAGAAAATCCAGACTTTCTGCCAATTCGCTTCACTGGCCAGGACGAGCTGGTAATCTGGGGCGTCGTCACCGATGCATTCTGCCGGTTCTCGGTGTAGCCATGGAGTTCACCAACAAAGTATTTGCCCTGGTCGACTGCAATAATTTTTATGTATCGTGTGAACGGGCCTTCAATCCGAAACTAGAGGGCAAGCCGGTTGTTGTCCTGTCTAACAATGATCTGTAGGGATGAATTTATTAGTGATATATTCCACCAGAGTAGTCTTTAGGTTTGAGGGGTTGGGGTTGGTTTTCCGTTTTTGATTTACCTGTCTCTCTGAGACGAGTAGCAGGTGGGGGTCCGGGGGAGGATGAAAACATTATGGGGACTGTGGATAACTCGACGTTGCAGCGATGGCGCGAACTGGACGCGATCGTTGTACTGACTGCGCTATCAGACCACCTCAAGCAGGACCGCACGTTCCAGCCAACGACGTCAAACCTCTCCACCAGGTGGAATGTGCATGCTGCTGGTCGGGACTGGGAACTGCTATGCACGGGCCCCAAGTTCTGGGACACCCGCCCGTGGCAGGCTTCAAGCAGCCTATCGTAGCCCTTCCGCCTCCAGAGCGGCTTGCACGGCCTTGCGCGCCAGCACGCGCTTGCTGAACGCGGCGAGGTTTCGCCAACGTTCGAGGTCGATCTGAATCCTGGGCGACCAGCTTAGCATTGTGAACAGGTAGGCGTCTGCCACCGTAAAGTCCGGGCCGGTCAGATAAGGTCGTCCATCGGCGAGGATCTGTTCCATCACCTCGAGCTTGCGTTCGAGACCTTTTGTGACCGTTTCTCGCGCTTCGGGCGCCATCGCAGGGTTGAAGAGCGGAACGCAGCCTTTGTGCAGTTCGGTCGCGATGAAGTTCAGGTGACCATTGACGCGGGCGCGCTCGACCGTGCCGGAAAGTGGCGCCAACGTGCCGGGGGCATACTTGTCGACCAAATACTGGACAATGGCCGCACCCTCGGTCAGCACCTCGCCATCGTCCAGTTGAAGCGCCGGCACGTAACCCTTGGGATTGATGGCCGTGAAGTCCGCGCCGGACGCGGTCATCTTCGTACCCGGATCGACGGCCTCAAGCGCAAACCGCAGCGCGAGTTCACGTAGAACGATGTGGGGACACAGCGAGCAGGAGCCTGGCGTGTAAAAGAGCTTCAAGAAATATCTCCAATGTTGATGCGGTGACAGGCCGCTGATTACGGCCAAGGTGCTCAGCGCGAGGCTGAAGACCTGAACAAGCAGCTGAATTGGACGTGTCGATCACGGTTACGCCAGTCGGCTGCGGCGAGCATTCCGACGTCTATGACTTCATCGCCTGGGCGATCAGCTCGACCGAATGCAGTCGCGCCTGATGGTCGTAGACGTCGGAGACGATCATCAACTCGTCGGCACCGGTTTCGGCGACGAACGCTTGCAGCCCGGTGCGCACGGTATCGGCGGTGCCGACCACCGAACGCGCCAGCATGCGCATGGCTTGCGCCTTTTCCTGCGGCGACCAGTAGGTTTCGATATCGTCGATCGGCGGCTTGCTTAACCCTTGCCGTTCTCTGAACATGTCGGCGAAGGACATCTGCTGGGTGGTCGCGAGCCGCTTTGCTTCATCGTCCGTATCGGCGGCGATGACGTTGATGCCGGCCATTGCATAGGGCCGGTCGAGTTGCTTGCTAGGCTTGAAGCGGCTGCGGTAGATGTCGAGGGCAGGTAGCAGCATGTCCGGCGCAAAATGCGAAGCGAAGGCATAAGGCAGGCCGAGTTCGGCCGCTAGCGTCGCCCCGAAATTGCTCGAACCCAGTATCCACAGCGGCACGTTGGTTCCGGCCGCCGGCACGGCAATGATGCGCTGGTCCGGAGCGGCAGGCGCAAGGAACGCCTGGAGTTCCTGCACATCCTGCGGAAATTGCTCGGAGGCGCTGGCAGAGCGCCGCATCGCTCGCACTGCTATCTGATCGGTGCCCGGCGCGCGGCCCAGCCCGAGATCGATGCGTCCAGGGTAGAGTCGCTCCAGCGTGCCGAACTGTTCGGCGATGATGTAGGGCGCGTGGTTCGGCAGCATGATGCCGCCGGCGCCGACCCGGATCTTCCTGGTGCCGCCGGCGATGTGGGCGATGACGATCGAGGTGGCGGCGCTGGCAATCCCCGCCATGTTGTGGTGCTCGGCCACCCAGACACGCTTGTAGCCCCATTGCTCCGCATGCGAGGCAAGGTCGCGCGCATTGTCGAGCGCCATTCCGGCGTCCGTTTCCTGCGTGACGCGGACAAGTTCCAGCAGCGAGAGCGCCGTCATTTCGGCTCATTCCCGGCAGCGGAACGCTCGATCGCGTCGACCGTCTCATGCAGCGCAACGGCGTCGCGAAAGCTGGGCGCCGAACGTGTGCCCGAACGGATATCTTGCGCGATCAAGGCATAGACGCGGGCGACATTGCGGGCGACCGAGTTGTCTGGCCAGCCGTTATAGGCCGAGGCGGGCGGCGTCAACGGAGCAAGTTCGCTCGTATCGCCGTTGGCTCCGCGGATGGACAATTGCACGATCTGGCCATGGCCGTTCGCGCCTGTTACCTGGATGTCGCCTTCCGTGCCGTTGATTTCCCACAGCAGGTTGGTGCCGCGAGACATGCCTCCGCGATAATGGATCGAGAACGCGGCCCCGCTCTCGAGCGCGCCATGTACGAGGATCTGATCATGGGAGGTTTTGGGTATCGTCTCTCCCGTATCGGTCACATGCACGGTGTTGCGGCGGTTGATCATGCGCGCGGACAGGTCGGCGAAGCCACCCAGCACTTCGCGCATACCTGCAAGCGTGTGTCCCAAGGGGATGCTGAGCAGGGTTGCCCCATTGCTCTTGTCATAAAGATAGGCATGGGCGGCATCGGTCCCGCCACCACCCCATGGGCCACCACTGCCCACAAGCGTCGTCGAGAGCACCTCGCCAACATAGCCGTCGGCGATGAGTTGGCGGAGATACTCGACCTCCGGGGCGACGCGCATCTGTGTACCGATTGCCGCGACAACGCCCTTCGCTTCGGCGAGATCGGCCAATTCCCGCGCCTCGGCGAGGCCGTTGCCGAGCGGCCATTCACAATAAACGTGCTTGCCCGCGTTCAACGCCGCGGTCACCAGTTCGCGGTGATGCGGCACCTTGACGGTGACGACGACCAGGTCGATCTCGGGCGAATCGACCAGCGCTTGCGCATTCTCAAACGCATGCGGCAGGCCGAATGCTTCGGCGGCGTTCTTGGCGCTGGCAAGGCTGGTGTTCGCGACGCCGACCACAACAAATTCGTCTGGTAGTGTCTTCAGCGCCGGAATATGGGCCGTGGCGGCCCAGTGAATGCCTGGATTAAGGCCGATGAATCCAACGCGGATTGGCTGGTCAGTCATGAGGTGCTCCAGTTTTGCTGATTAAGTTGGGCGGATCGGCCGCATCCTGGGCCGTGCCGCTAGTGAGATAACCGAAGGCGAGGATCTCCTCGATCCGCTCCGGGGTTGTGCCATATTTGCCGGCCTTGTCGTGGACGAAGGCCGAGCCCACTGCGCTCAGAAACAGCGCGGGTGCGGAAACCGACTGCCTGGCTGCGCCTTCGGCCTGGGCGCGTGAGAGAAACTCGCCCGTGATCGAGACGAGCGCGCTACAGGTAACCGCCAAAGGCGACGCCTGGGCTGCGAAGGCGTCTATGAACGGTTGGGGCAGACCGTTGAAGGCATTGAGATAGTCCTTGAGCGCGATCATCCAGGCGCGAAGCGCAGTCTGCGCACACGGCTTCGCTGCGGCTTCGTCACGGCGGGACAGGAGGACCTCCTGACGTTCATGCAGTACCTCGCACAGCAGGTGTTCGCGCGTCGGAAAATGCCGATACAGCGTGCCGGGTCCAACCTTCGCCTCCCGCGCAATCTCGTCGAGCGACGTGTTCACGCCATACGCAACAAAGTGCCGCGCCGCAGTCTTGAGGATGCTGTCGCGATTTCGCCGTGCATCTGCGCGCAGTGCGCCCTTCTCTTCGGACGGATTCGTGATCATGGGTAGGTCCCTTTCGACACTCCGGCAGGTTAATGGAGGCTGCCTCCACGTAGCACGTTGACGATGTGGAGATAGTCTCCGTATAATAAACGGAGACCGTCTCCGTGTCAATTCGATGCAACCACAGGGAGTGAACGTCGACGGCACGGTGCAGAGGGTGAATGGGGCGCTGGAAGGATTCGGTTTGGCATACATTTTGAAGGAGTGCGCAGGAACATATCGTTCAAGGACGTCTTCTTTCGGTGCTAGAGGCCTGGTGCCGAATTCCGTCAGACAGACTCTAGCTTATAGCAGCAAATTTTATTAAAGGAGAAACATGAATCATGGTTAATTTCGTTCTCGTGCACGGGGGGTGGCATGGCGGCTGGAGCTATCAAAGGGTTGCCAAATTGCTGCGCCAAGCTGGTCATGAGGTGTATACACCTACGCTTACCGGTTTGGGGGAGCGATCTCACCTCGCTGTAATGCCGATTAATCTTGACACTCACATCACCGACATTATCAACACCATCCTTTGGGAAGACCTGTCAGATGTTGTACTTGTCGGTCATTCCTATGGCGGCATGGTAGTCACCGGTGTGGCGGATCGAATTTCGGACCGTATCTCTGCACTGGTTTATCTAGACGCGCTCGTGCCTGAAGACGGGGATACGCTGTTCAGCCTTCGGCCCGAATTCATGGACCCTTTCGTTACCAGGGTGGCTAAAAGCGGCGGGCTGATGGTGCCTCCCTTCCCAGCGTCGGCCTACGATACGTCACTGCCGGAGGATTGGGCGTGGATCGATGAAAAAGCCACGCCCCACCCCATTGCGTGCTTCGTCCAGGCTATCAGGTTGAGCGGGCGTTGTGACGCTGTTGCCAAGCGTGTCTATATATATGCAGCTGGCGGGATATGTGACGGTATGTATGACCGTTTCCGGGCAGATGCGGGGGCGCGGGTCATTTCTGTCGGATCGAGTTGCCATTCGATTATGATTGACAGCCCAGAGCGGGTTGCCAAAATCCTCATCGAAACCACACAGTCTTAAGCAACGTAGGATCTTTGAGTCCGTTTGAAAACTTGTTTTTTCCAAAATCTAATGCCAAGACGTTGAACGAACGTAAGAGGCATTGCGATTTGGACACCAGAGCATAGAGAATGGGCAAGGATAAAAAAGAAGGCCAAATGCTATCCGAGTGAGCTGTAGGATAAAGAAGGGTGGCTGATTGCGCCGCTGCTGCCGCATCCGGAGCGCACGGGACGACGGCGCGAGGTGGAGCTGCGGGAAGTAATGAATGCCATCCGTTATCTGGTGCGGTCGGGATGCGGGTGGCGCATGCCGTTTCGCCGGATTCATGACATTGCCATGATGATGGACCGTAATCGATGCGACAGAATGCCAAGCCGGCCACCGGTGTCCTTGACAGCCGACGGTTAAGGCGCCGCAGGCCAGTGAGCGAGGAGAAGACCTACATGCCCCTAAATACTAATAGGGTGAAACACTGTTTAAAGGAAAGAAACCCTGGGACTATTGGAATACTCGTCTAGGCCTAAAGTCGGCGTGCACGTGCTGCCCTCAAGTATCCGATTCTGGAAGAGGCGACCGTCCGGCTTGGGTCAATTATGGAAGATCAAGAAAGCGCTTGATTTAACTTGATGTGATTACGCCTATGTTGCCTAGCCCAAAACGGGGATGAGCCCATCAACATTAACAAAGGGAATAAAGCAAAACGTGGCCATTCGGCCAATTTATGCTTTATTCTACACAGGCATAACCAAGGGCTTATGTCACGTTCTGGCGGAAGGTGTGAGATTCGAACTCACGGAGGACTCGCATCCTCGCCGGTTTTCAAGACCGGTGCCTTAAACCGCTCGGCCAACCTTCCGTAGGCCGAATTATACCTAAGAACCTTTGTAAA
>JAKFFK010000048.1:0-26195 GCA_036675285.1 Paucimonas sp.
GCCGGCGCCAACTGGGGTGGCAATTTCATCCCGCGCATCGGCCAGGAAGTTCAGATCGACTTCATCGGCGGCGACATCGACCGTCCGGTCGTCATCGGCCAGGTCTACAACGGCAGTGATGCTCCGCCCTGGCATGGCGGCGACAACCATCCGGGCGCGCTGGCCGGCTTCAAGTCCAAGGAAGTGGGCGGCGGCGGCTTCAGCCAGTGGGTCATGGATGACACCCCCGGCCAGTTGCGCCAGTCGTTCGCCACCAGCCATGCCGCCAGCCAGATGAACACCGGCTACCTGATCCGGCAAGACGGCAATGTGCGCGGCAGCTACCGCGGCACCGGGCTGGAACTGGCCACCGATGCCTGGAGCACCCTGCGCGCCAAACGCGGCCTGTTCGTCACAAGCAGCCAGCGGCAGCAAGCGGTCTCGACCCAGATGGATACCGAAGAAGCCAAAGGCAAGCTGAAATCAGCGGAAGAACTTGCCAGGGCCTTGTCGGATGCAGCGGTGCAGCACCAGGCGCTGGCCCTGTCGACGCCTCAGGGCATGCAACAGCTCACAGAAGCCATCAGCGGCAAGGATACATTCGATGACGCTGAAGCACCCAGCTTCACCAAGCCGGTCGCCCTGCTCGATAGCGCTGCCGGCATGAACGTCACGACGCCGGCCTCGGCAGTTGCCTTTGCCGGCCAGGACATGACGCAGACGACCCACCTGTCAACACACTTGACGGCTGGCCAGGCAGTGTCGGTCGTTTCGGGAAAAACGGCGTCGCTGTTCACCCATGCTGGCGGCGCCAAGCTCATTGCCGGCAACAGCCCGATGTCGGTGCAAGCCCATACCGGACCGATGGATGTGCTGGCCGACCAGGCGATGACGATTACCTCCAGCAATGGCAGTATCAAGATTCAGGCGAAGCAGGAAATCCTGCTGACGTCGGGCGGCGGGTATATCCGGCTCAAGGGCGGCAATATCGATATTCATTGCCCGAGTTCGGTATCGGTCAAGGGGGCGTCGCATGACTTTAATGGGGCGGCTAGCAATAGTGCAGCGTTGTCGGCATTGCCGACTGGCTTGGTGGCATTTGATCCGCCAGAAAAATCCCTGTTTGTCAAAACCCTGACTGAGGTTGCAAAAATCGAGCTGCAAACCGCATCGGATGACGGATCGGCTAACGACGGAACCGGCAGCAATACCCAAAAGGGGCTCATATTTGGCAAGGCCTATACCTTCAAGGCGACCCAATACACTAATAATGCCCCTAATAATCTTTCGGAAATTTGCTGGGTATTGAAATACACCAGTCCGGAAGGGTCAAAAAATAAGGAGATTGAAAAAATATTGCCGTTAAATGGCGAGACAATCAAACTGGTCATCGACGACAAGGACATCTGCGGCTGCAATCTCACCCTCACCGCCTACATCCTCGACGCCAAGAACGGCGGTAGTCTGAAGCACTTTGTGCACAATCGCTATCGCTGGTTTGACGCTGCCCTCGTAGCCCAACAGATTAGTGAGCGCCTGAAAGAGAATTGGCGCATCGATCAAGCCCAAACCTCTTTATGTGGGATGGCTGCACTCTACTATGTGATGCTAAAAAAGCAGCCGCACGTCTATGAAAAGCTAGCCAAAGAGCTCCTGCGCACTGGGGAATATCAGATCGAAAACTACACCGTCAAGCCAAATTATTTCGCAGCCGAGAAAATGTATGCGGTCAATCCAAATGATCCTGTCTATAAAAATTTAAGGATGTTTGAAGTTGACTGGTTGGTACTGGCGACTTCCCGCAGTGGCGAAAGCAATGTTGGGTATGACGGCTTGGAAGATGGCAGCTCGATGAAGATGTTGCAAGCTGTCAACTGGCCAGGCATTTTGACACGGATGGCAAAAGAAGTTGCTGGCTATACTAGTGTCGATTCCACTGGTCTCACGCTGGTTGGCCTGCCTATCAACAAATCGTTAATTGGGCAGTTGCACGACAAGGTTTCTGAATCCGACTTGGAAGAGTTGCTCGAAATAGACAACAAGTTCAAGCAAGGCAGTCAAATTCTGCTAATGGTTGACTCTCAAGTGCTGAAATTTTCAAGTACTGGTAGTTACTCGGTAACTGATACATTTACCAGATCACACTGGATTGTGTATGAAGGCGGGCTCGTATTAAGTGATGCATCGGGAAATTTGACAGCGGATTTAAGCAAGGTACAGCGAGTGTTCTTCCGTGCTTATACATGGGGCACCGATCCGCATACAGCGGATACGCATTTATACCCAAATTCGGGAACATTACGACCAAACATCGACATGAATGATTTCATTAAGCGTGGCATCTCCGTTAACTCATGGAAAAGTAATTATTATGGCTACATTGAAACACATTAACCGTGCTGCGCTGATCATTTTCAGCATCCTGTCAACCTCTTGCACAACAACAGAAGATTGCCCGAACTTTGGCGCTGATATGCTCATAAACCACTGGGACACTCCATTGCCCAGACATGCCCAACTCTTCCAGTACAAAAAAAATTCCAACTTCACCGTCCTGGAAAAAAAGTTTGGCCCGTCGGACATGAGCGGGCCACGTGTCGATACCAAGGGAATGCGCTACATCCAGGTCAGTCCCCCGTCAGGCAGCATAACACCGGTTAATGCGGACTATAAGCTGATCATTGACGGAAAGCTCGAATTCAAAATCACCGATATCGTATCAACCGGGCGCGCTCCACTTGGATGTCCTTTGAAATCAGCCCGCGTCAATGCCTGCGAGGCAGATGCCTTTCGGTCAATAAATTTCGATAAAAGCTGCGGCGTGCCCGCATCAGGCAAATAGTTTGTGCAAATCTGATCGCTACCGACATTTGCCAGTGCATGGGCAGTCCTCCCGGAAATTAATCCATACCGGTTAAAAACGGGTGGATTACTTATCATCCCTAGCAAAAAAGTCCGTTGCTTCTGAAGCAGCCAACTGTTTTAATTTTGATTGGCCGGTTTTTCCCAGATGACCTCAATGGCTTCACCCCATCGAGGGGTGTTTACTGGATCCATCAAATACACAGCAACTACTGAGTCCCCTTCGGTATGAATACGCAAACAACGGTATGCGCTACGCCAGTTATAGACGCGTCTGCCGAAATCCCAATCATCGTAATCCTGCGGCTCACCCAAGATTTGGAATATCTCATTTATCCATTTTCCATAAAAATTTACAGGGTTACGCAAAAAGGCCTCCGCTAGTTCGGGAGGGACTACTTGACGCTTGGTGCCGTAGTAGTTGGAGGGGTCTTGCAAGAATGCTTCCATCTCTGTAGACGTGACGGTCTTCGCAGATCCCAATCTTTCCTTCCTCTGCTCTAGCATCAGGTAAGCAAACGCGCCAAGCAATCCAACGACGATGATACATAAAAATTTGTAGCCATTCGGGTCGTTCGGCTCTTCGGCATCGAGGAAATATATAAACGCGATAGCAGCGCCAAGCTCAACAAATAGCACCTGGCAAAGCAGAGAACGTGAAACAGGATGGTGCTTCTTCCTTCGCCAGGCGGCGATCACGGCTGGACTCCAGAGAACGCCAAGAAGCGCTGCAGTGAGCAATACCAAAATCACAGCGAATGATGCATTGATCACTTTCTTGCATCCTGGCCCAGTGCTGTAACAACAGTGAGTTGTTCGTTAATAGAGCACTTTACACATACGGTCATACATAAAATATGCATCGGAACGAACGACGTACGGCCATTCAGAGGCGATTTATCATACAGGACGCGCACTTGAGACTAAAACAGCTTTACTGAAAACCTCAAATTGCATTCCAGCCGTCGTATTTAAGGAAGCGACATCATGCCTGTCATCGAATCGGATTACGGCACAACCATATGGCAATGGGATAGCAACCAGTAATCAACAAGTCTTCAATGAAGAATTAACACCGGCTGCGGCGCGTGCTGGCGTTGAATACCTGGCATGCCTGGCAATGGAAGAGACAAGTAAGCCTCTTTCCAAATTGGTTTTCTGCCGATGATGTCGTCTCAATACCGCAAATTGATATAAATATTGTAAATTCCAGTAAAGAGATATTACTCGGATGCCGATTCCGGTACAAAATTACAGTACTGTCTGATTAAATTGCGGTGAATTGGTGATTGTCATTGTCAGCCTGAATTGACAATTGGCCTAGAGATTTCCGCCTCCGGAGCGCATCATGAAAGACATCCCATTCGAGAAGATTTCGGTAGAAGAAGCCAAGACATGTACCAGGATGGAACGCGACACGCCGCAGGGGTTTGGCAAGAACTGGGACGCCTATCGCGGCGCCATGGCGCAACCGCGCCCCAATATCAAGGAATTGCTGCCCTGGGTCCAGCAATTGCCGGCAAATGTCCGGCCTAGGCAACTGGTCATCCAGTATCCCCGGATCGCCAACAAGCTGGTGGAATTATGGACAAAGCCAATTCTTTGCGATAAATATTTCAGTGAATTGATGCTCGACCAGCGCGGCACACGGCAGGGGTTTCCACCCGAAATTGCCCTGGAGCTGGCGGCGCTGCAGCAGCATTTCAATACCCATGTGCTGCACCACCATTTCACTGTATGGGGCGACCGTATTGGTGAATGATCTGCCGCAGCAAGGGCTTTTCTGGACCGATTGATTTAACAGAGTCCGCCGGTCCTGCCGGCAGCAATCCTCCTTACAGCTTTCCGAGTTTCTTGAGGTGAGTGGTCAGGTTTTCGATAATATCCCTGCGCTCGATTTTTACCGCGAAATCAAGTGCGTTCATTCCCAAATCGTTTTTCAGTGCCGCATCCGCGCCTCTATCGAGCAGCAACTTCACCGTCTGATCATGACCTTCGCCGGCAGCGATCATGACAGGTGTCGTATTGTTGGGCGACACTGCATTGATGTTGGCACCCTTGTTCAACAATACCTCGACGATCGCATTACTGCCGCTGGCAGCTGCGTAATGCAAGGCAGTCCAGTTGGGACGGTTGATTTCTGCGCCCTTTGCCAGCAGCGTCTCGACGGCTGTCTGATTGCCCTTGTAGGCTGCAATCATCAAGGCATTATTGCCATTTCTGGCTTTTGCCTCCAGATCGATGTTGCGTGCATTGACCAGCACGTTGAACACTTTCATCGATCCTTCACGCAAAGCCACAATCAAGCCGTTTTCGCCGCGGTCTTCCTCGGTCAGGTTGGGATCCAGTCCACGCTCCAGTAGCGAACTCATTTCGTCTGCGTGGTCCATTCGGGCCGCATTGAAATAATCTTCGTAGGCACCTGCCGTTGCCGACAATGGCAAACATGCAGCTGCCAATGCGACCGCACAAATTCTGTAAAACAGGAAATGAATTGACTTATTCATGACGTAATCTCCGTAATTATTTGAATATGCCCTTTATCGGGCAATCTTGAACAGTCTGAAAAAATTATCAGTCGTTTGCTGAGCGACCTGTTCGACTGGCATGCCCTTCAGCTGCGCCAGGAATTCAGCCACATGCTTGACCCATCCCGGCTCGTTCATCTTGCCGCGATGCGGCACCGGCGCAAGATAGGGGGAATCGGTTTCGATCAGCATTTTGTCGAGGGGCACGGCCAGCGCGACAGCTTGCAATTCCTTTGCACTCTTGAAGGTGACGATGCCGGAAAAGGAGATATAAAATCCCATAGCCATCGCCGCTTCGGCGACCGCCAGCGACTCGGTAAAACAGTGCATCACGCCACCAACACCGCCGGCATTGGTGCCAGCGCCCTCTTCCTGCATGATGCGAATCGTATCTTCGGAAGCGGCGCGGGTATGAATGATCAATGGTTTGCCGGTGATCCGCGAGGCGCGAATATGGGTGCGAAAGCGCTCGCGCTGCCATTCGAGGTCACCTTCGAGCCGATAGTAATCCAGCCCGGTCTCACCGATGGCGACAATTTTGGGGCGGTCGGCCAAGCGCACCAGTTGCTCGACGCTCGGCTCTGGCGTATCGACGTAGTCCGGATGCACGCCGACCGATGCATAGACATTCGGGTATTGTTCAGCCAGCGCCAGTACTTGCGGAAAATCCGGCAAGTCGACGGATACGCACAGCGCATGGCTGACCCGGTTCTCGGCCATCTTGCCGAATATCTCGGGCAAGCGCGCGGCCAGTTCAGGGAAGTTGATGTGGCAGTGGGAATCGATATACATGGGCGATATTGTACGCCCATGAGGCTAGCGGCAGGCGTGGTCGATTGCCTGCACAACAGACAATTACAGGGTATGCGTGACGCGGGAAGAGCCGAGCGCAGCACCCAGTAATTCCTCGATCCGTTGCCGTACGCGAATGCCACTTTCATCGTTGGGCAGGTGCACACCGATGCCTTGCGCCTTGCTATTGTGGGCGCCGGATGGCGTTACCCAGGCCACTTTGCCGGCGATCGGGAATTTATTGGGGTCATCCATCAGGGTCAGAATCAGATAAATCTCGTCGCCCAGCTTATAGCCCTTGTTGGTCGGCACAAAAATGCCGCCATTGACCAGGAACGGCATATAGGCAGCATACAGCGCTGATTTTTCCTTGATGGCAAGCGACAGTACCGACGGTCTCGCGACAGCGGCGGCTGCGGCAGGAGTCTCAGCCATAGGGATTCCTTAATTATGAATACAGTCTTGAATAGTCCAGCAGCATGCTTTCAATGAACAGCTTCGCCGACAATGGGTGCTCGGCGATGGCGCGACGTTCATTGGCAGCTTTTAGTGCATCCATCAACGCATGGACATCCACTTGTGCGCCTAATGCAGCCAGTTCTTTACCATACCGGGGATAATACCGGATTTTTCCAGAAAGCTTGACAGAAAAGAGATCGTAGAGCCAGCGCTGCAGCCATTCGACCTGTTGCAGGACCGGCGTTTTCTGCAGTTTGTCTGCGGTTTTCAGGGCGCCATCAACACTGGGCTTTGCCAACTGGCGCAGGAATTCATCCATGATGTCGCGCGTGTCGGTTTGCGCCATTTCCTGCGCAGCCAGTGGCGCTCCGCCCTGTTCCGCCAGCCAGCCATCGGCATCGCTGATGCCTTGCGCCTTGAGCCAGGCCAGGGCTTGGTCGAAAGGCGGCAGCGCCAGGGAGAACTTGCGGCAACGCGATAATATGGTCGGCAACAGGCGGTCCAGACTGTTGGAAATCAGCAAAAATACCGTGTCCGGCGGCGGCTCTTCCAGGGTTTTGAGCAGCGCATTGGCTGACGGGGCATTCAAGGCTTCGGCTGGATACAGCAGCACCACGCGCTTGCCCTGCCGATGGGTCGAGATATTCATGAAATCAGCCAGTGCACGGATCTGGTCGATCCGGATGTCTTTCGATGGCGCCTTGGCGGATTTTGCGGTTTTCTTGCCATCGCCGCCGTCCGACTCGTCATCACCATCGGCGCCGTCGGCATCATCCAGCACTTCCGGACGCACCCGGCGGTAGTCGGGATGGTTGTATTGCGCAAACCAGCCACAGGAAGCGCATTGCGCACAGGCGCGCCCATCGGACGCCGGCGTCTCGCATAGCAGCGATTGCGCAAAACTTTCCGCAAATGCGGTTTTGCCGATCCCGGACGGACCGTGAAACAGGATCGCGTGCGGCAGGCGTTGACGCAGCCCCTGCAATTCCTGCCATGCTTCTTGCTGCCAAGGTAAAATTTCAAAAGTCATTAAAAATCAGTGCTTTACAATACAATTAAAGAAATCACTTAAACATTAAATTTCTGAAAATTATATTTAATATCAAGTGCTTGCAATCAACTCTTCGAGTGATTTCTGAATTGAACTAATTGATTGGGTGGAATCAATTATCCTGAACCGTGCCGGGAAATCTTTTGCCCGCTGCAGGTAAGCCGCCCGGGTTGCCTCAAAAAATTCCGCCTTTTCCTGTTCGAACTTGTCGAGCGTGCGCGACGCCTGCAGACGCAAACGCGCCACTTCCAGCGGTACATCGAACAGCAAGGTCAAGTCTGGCTGCAGATGCGGATGTACCCAGTTTTCCAGGATAGATAGTTTTTCCATGGACAACTTCCTGCCGCCGCCCTGGTAAGCAAAGGAGGCGTCGGTAAACCGGTCGGAGATCACCCATTCGCCACGGGTCAGTGCCGGATCGATGACTTGCGCCAGATGTTCGCGTCGTGCAGCAAACATCAACAGCGCTTCGGTCTCCAGGTGCATCGTCTCATGCAACAATAAATCGCGCAGTTTTTCACCAAGGCTGGTGCCGCCCGGTTCGCGTGTCATGACGACCGAATTGCCGCGCGCCCTCAACAGTCCGGCGACAAAGGCGATGTGGGTCGACTTGCCGGCACCATCTATGCCTTCGAATGTAATGAATTTACCCCGCGCCATCGCATGCAACTCCGTCATCTTTGATACTTGTTGACTGCCCGGTTATGGTCGGTCAGGTTGTTGGAAAAATGGCTGCTGCCGTTGCCCCGTGAAACGAAATACAGCGCATCGGTTTGCATCGGATTCAGCGCCGCTGTCAGTGCCGCCGCTCCCGGCAGCGCAATCGGGGTGGGCGGCAAGCCGGCGCGCTTGTAGGTATTGTATGGCGTATCGGTCTGCAGATCGCGTTTTCGGATATTGCCGTTGTAGCTTTCGCCCATGCCGTAAATGACGGTTGGATCGGTCTGTAACAGCATGCCGCGTTTTAGTCGATTGACAAACACGGCGGCAATCATGCTGCGTTCCGATTCCAGACCGGTTTCTTTTTCGACGATAGAGGCCATGATCAGCGCTTCATACGGCGACTTATATGGCAAGGACAAGTCGCGTTTGGCCCAGGCCTCGTTCAAGCGACGGATCAATGCAGCATGCGCCTGCCGGTAAATCTGCAATTCGCTGGAGCCCCGCGCAAATAAGTAGGTATCAGGGAAAAACAGCCCTTCTGCTGCCTTGAAGTCGGGCGCCACCTTGGCAAGTAGTTGCTGTTCGGTCAAGTTGCTCGTGTCGTGCTTCAATGCCGGATGTGCTGCAATTGCCTGGCGCATCTGCTTGAATGTCCATCCTTCAATGATCGACAGCGATTCCTGCGCGAACTCGCCGCGCACCAGCAGATTGACCAGTTTGAGCGGGGAAATACCGGGCTTGAGCTGATAATGCCCGGCTTTCATTTTCGTGCTCTTGCCCGATAGCCGGGCGATCAAGAAAAACAAATCGGGATTCAGTGGAATACCGGCCCGGACAATCTGTTGCGCCGCACTTTTGACACCACTACCCGGGGTAATCGTGAATTCCCGCGCGGCTTGGCCGGCGTCAAGAATCGGCCGGGTTGCCCAATAGCCTAAACCGGCTGCCGCCAGCAGCGAAAGGATGATAATAAATACAAGTATTTTTTTCAGAAAAGCCATGTTTATGAACCGGATCTGCGGGAAATGAACGACGCATCTATAATTTGTTTGTATCGCCTGGTTCACGTCATGCGTGAACCAGGCGAAAAGGACCTAATGATAATCGTTCGGCTGATATTTTTTCTAAATTAAATCACAACATCTATGTATCCTTGGCAGCAATTTCTGTTGGAACAGGGAGCCCGGCTTGATCAGGGTGCTCCACCCGGCGTAACGGATTTCGGCACGATTGTGACGCGTGAAACCGCAGCCGCTGGCTTTATCGCGCCGCTGACCGATCTTGGCCTGCTGGCTTTTTCCGGCGAAGAGGCAGCGCATTTCCTGCATAACCAGCTGACCAATGACGTCGAACACCTGGCAAGCACGGAAGCCCGTCTGGCGGGGTATTGCTCGCCTAAAGGCCGCTTGCTGGCTACCCTCTTGATGTGGCGTTCGGCAGATGCCGTCATTTTGCAAGTACCCCGCGAAATTCAGGCGGCGCTGCAAAAGCGCCTGCAGATGTTTATCTTGCGTGCCAAGGTCAAGCAGGTCGATATTAACGAGCAGCAGGCGATACTGGGCATTGGCGGCCAAGCTGCCGGCGCCATCCTGGCGAACTGGTTTGCATCGTTGCCTTCTGAGCCGTATGCAAAGGTCGACGCCGAAGCCGGCACGCTGATCCGTGTCGCAGATGGTTTCGGTTTTCCCCGCTATCAATGGATCGCCACGGTAGACCAGGCCAAGACTGCCTGGCCGAAATTACAGCAGGCATTGCAGCCGGTTGGTCCATCGTGGTGGCGGCTGGCGGATATCCAGGCCGGTGTGCCGCAAGTGATGCAGCAGACTCAGGATAAATTTGTTCCGCAAATGGTCAATTTTGAAGTCATCGGCGGCGTCAATTTCAAGAAAGGCTGTTATCCGGGACAGGAAATTGTCGCGCGCAGCCAGTATCTGGGCAAACTGAAGCGCCGGATGATACTGGCATCGGTGCAGGCCGATGCCGCGCACGCCGGCATGGAAGTATTTTCCAGCGCCGACCCGGAACAGCCATGTGGCATGGTGGTCAATGCCGAACCTTGCTCGCCGCAGGAAATGGCGCTGCTGGTCGAGATCAAAACGGCATCAGCCGAGGCTGGCACAATCCACCTGGGTTCGGCCACCGGCCCGGTGCTGGCGCTGCAAGCGCTGCCATATGCCCTGCCCGATGCAGCCGGTGCGGCCGAATGATCGCCCGATTTTTTTTCTTGTCCTGACAGCCGCGTGGATTTGTATATTTATTATCGCGTCCATTGTGATCGCGCGCAGGAATTGCAGACGCGTGTCGTCACCATGCAGTCGGCCTTGTCAAAACAATACGGGATCGCAAGCGCACTCAAGCGACGTCCTGAACCCAAGGACGGCTGGCATACCTGGATGGAAATCTACCACACCACTCCCGACGATTTTGATGCGATACTGGCGCAAGCAGTAACGCAGGCAGGCTTGGCGCCGCTGATCGATGGCGGCCGTCATACTGAATATTTTTTGGACATATTTTCATGTGCTTGATCGTATTTGCATGGCAAGTGATACCCGACATGCCACTGATTGCCGCCGGCAATCGCGATGAATTTTACGAGCGGCCAGCTGCTGCTGCCGATTGGTGGCAAGACCATCCACAGGTCTATGCCGGGCGCGACTTGCAAGGCGGCGGCACCTGGATGGGCATTACACGCGATGGCCGCTTCGCAGCGATTACCAATATCCGCGCGCCATCCGAAACCAGGCTCGATGCACCTTCACGCGGCAATCTGGTGGCAGATTATCTGACAGGGCAACTGGATGCGGCGGATTATGTCGAACGGATCGCAGAACATGCGGCAAATTACAACGGCTTCAATCTGTTGGTCGGCGACCAGCA
Organism: Paucimonas sp.; assembly: GCA_036675285.1. Taxonomy (GTDB): domain Bacteria; phylum Pseudomonadota; class Gammaproteobacteria; order Burkholderiales; family Burkholderiaceae_D; genus Paucimonas. The sequence goes on from JAKFFK010000048.1 coordinate 11,215, forward strand.
AAAACTGATCTGGTTTTCCAACAAACCGGACGGCGACGAACGCAACGGCAAGCCACTGACGCCGGGCGTCTACGGCATTTCCAATGCCGGACTGGATTCGTGCTGGCCCAAGGTAGTCAGGACCAAGGCGCAATTTGCCAGCCTGTTATGCCAGTGCGCGCCGGCAGAAGCGTATTTTGAAATGCTGACCGATACCACGCCTGCGTCCGACTGCCGCTTGCCCCAAACCGGCGTCAGCCTGGAACTGGAACGCATCTTGTCGGCGGTCTGCATCGAATCCGCCGACTATGGCACGCGCACCTCGACCGTGGTCAGTCTGGGCACCGATCATGCGCCACAACTGCATGAACGGGTGCTCAGGTAGTTTTGTCGAGCAGGCAGCGCATCTGGATATGCGCTATGCCTGCATCCGGGAATTCCTGGCCTTCCCGGACAAATCCGAAACGCGCATAGAAAGCTTCTGCCTGGATTTGCGCATTCAACACGACACCATCATCTCCGCGTAGCCTGGCGGCCTGCATCAGTGCGCCGAGAATCGCACTGCCGACACCCCTGCCCCGTAACGCTTGCTTCACTGCCATGCGGCCGATATGCCCATCCGGCAACAGCCGTCCGGTGCCAATGATCTGCCCTGCTGCGTCATAGGCAATTGCATGGACCGACACGGCATCCATCTCGTCCCATTCAAGCGCAATCGGTATATTTTGCTCGATGATAAATACTTCGGTGCGCACTTCCTGTGCAGCCTCGCGTTGCATTTCCCAGTTACCGAGCCGGATTTGAAATGTCATCGAATGCAAGCCTATTGGTTAAGTCAATTGATTGTTGGAACCAACAGAATTGTCTCATGCCGGATCCCCTTGGACACCACCGCTGTAATCCACTGTAAGCATTACTAATCAAATGTAAAAGCTACTTGTGCGCAGCATGCTTTCAACCAAATGTAATTCCCTGAACCCGTGCCAGGAAATACTGCAATACAGGTCACGCAGATAAGGGCATGAATTTTGCGAAGCAAGGCCCGCATGTGAGCATGTTCCTCAGATAGCTGAATGTAAAAGCGTATTTGCGTTTTGCAGAAAAGTGGCTGCCGTCAATGCAAGGCCGCATCATTCCTGGAATTGAGCTTATTCCAGAAAAGCAGCATGTTCATCAATTAATTTTCTTAAAACCATCCTTTCAAAGGAGTCCCGCGATGGCCTTTAATCTTTTCGATTCGAAAGGTACGCTACCGGAGCAGCAACGGTTTACCTGGCGCGACATGGTGCAAAAACCGATCAGCAAGCTAGACGATGATGCATTTACCCGTGTGCGCATTATTTTGATGAATGGCCTTGAAGTAGAGGCACTGCGCTTTCAGCATGCGGCCGCCCGGATGAACCGCGATTTGCGCCTGCCGCTGGCGCAGATCCGCCGCACCGAACAACATCAGGCCACCATGATCAACTGGCTGATCGGGGCAGACCATTCGCCGCTGGAAACGACCATTGCCTATGAACAGGTGGCGATTGAAGTCACCGCGGCCGTGGCCCAGCAGGAACCGGATGCCTATCTGGCCCAGGCATACCGCTTCGGCTTGCTGGAAGATTTCGACCACATGTACCGCTATTCGGCATTGCTGGATCGGCTCGAAGGCAAGGATGCCAACAACATCCTGCAATGCTATACGGATATCTTGCCGGGTCGCCCGACGATCGTAGAACACCGGGCGCCGGAAGACGATGTGCGCGAACCGTACGACCGCAAGCTCGCCGCACCACTGACCAAGCTGCATGCATTGACCATCACTGCCGCCGAATTCCAGACACATGACTATTACATGAACATCGGGCCGACCTTCGCCGATCCGGTCGCCCGCCAGTTGTATGCGGAAATCGCGTCGATCGAGGAACAGCATGTGACGCAATACGAATCGATCCTGAATCCGGAAGAGACATGGCTGGAACAGTGGCTGCTGCACGAAGCCAATGAAGTCTATAACTACTATGGTTGCGTGCAGCAGGAAACCAACCCGCGCATCAAGGCAATCTGGGAGCGCTTTCTGGATTACGAACTGGGCCATTTTCATCAGGTCAATGAACTTTTCAAGCAATATGAACGGCGTGACCCGGCTGAAGTATTGCCGCAAACGCTACCCGAACCGATCCAGTTTGCCAGCCAGCGCGACTTCGTGCGGCAGGTGCTGTTACAGGAAGTCGACCTGCGCGCCAAGGGCACGCAATTCGTCGCCAAGGATCAGGAAAGCCAGGCATCGATCGACTATCGCAGCTATCTGAATTCCGACGGCTCGCCCAGCGAAAGTGTCGCTGCCGGCTATCGCTGGATGCCGGGCACTGAGTTGAACCGCAAGACTGCACCCAGACAGCCCGCCACCGTTTAACAGGAGAGAAAAATGGAAAAAACTGCACATATGGGCAAAAATCGCACCGGCATGCAAATGTCACCAATCGATAGCCAGGCCATGCAAGATCTTGATCCAGCCATCATCACCGGCGAGATGGATGGCGACGACGCTGCGCTTGACAATCTGCGCAGCGCCTACATCGCCGAAGCCGATGATGGACTGGGTTCGGTGCCGGCGCCCGGCACCATCAAGGGCATGGTCAGCACCGGCGTATCCATGATGACCGGGAACGATCCGAAACTGTTTCTGGACAAGCTCGGCGAACGCCTGGCGTTTGAACGTACCGGCACCCGGCTGTATGATGCGCTGCTGGTCAAATGCGAAACCGATCCGGATGCAATGGTTAGCAGCATGTCGCTGGATACGGTAATGCAGATCCGGGATGATGAACTGACCCATTTCCGACAGCTGGCCGATGCCATCGAATCCATGGGAGGCGACCCGACTTCGCAAACACCCTGCGCCAATCTGGCCGGGGTTGAATCAATGGGATTGATGCAGGTGCTGACTGACCCCCGCACCTCGCTCACGCAATCGCTGCATGCGATTCTGTTAGCCGAGATGGCTGACAATGCCGGCTGGGAATTACTGATTGCGCTGGCGGAAAACCAGGGCCAAAAGACCATGGCAGAAGAGTTCCGCACATCGCTGCAGGAAGAACGCGAACACCTGCACAATGTGCACCAGTGGTTTACCGAAGCCACGCTCGGCAGCGCGGCAGTGAGTGCGGCGGGCAGCAGCAATTCGATGGTCATGCCGCCGGGAACTGCGTAAGCACATGCCGGCAAGCGGCGTCGGCTATCTTTTCAGCCGTGCCTGCAGCAACTGCTTGACGCGTGGGGTTGCTGCATACGGGTCACTGGGATTGCGTTGCTGCAGGATGTCTCCCATGCGCGTCTGTACGTCGCCCAGCATGTCTGGATGGGAATAGATATAAAACCGGTTGTCGCGAATGGCGTCGAATGTCAGCTGGGCCACCTGCGCGGCTGACACCTTGCCCGCATTGACCGCTTTGTCCACCAGCAGCTGCGATGCCTGCTGGCTGGCAGTCGGTCGGCCGGCACTTTGCACATCGTCCGGCCGGTTGCGCTGCGATTGATGGATCCCGGTCGGCACGAAAAACGGGCACAGCACCGATGCGCCAACCGATGCGTTGATCAGTTGCAGATCGTGGTAAAGCGACTCGGACAAGGACACGACGCCATGTTTGGCGACATTATAAATACCCATGTTGGGCGCATTGAGCAAACCGGCCATCGAGGCGGTATTGACGATATGCCCGCGGTACTGCGGGTCTGCCTTGGCGCAGGCCAGCATCAGCGGCGTGAAAATGCGCACGCCATGAATGACGCCCCACAGATTGACACCCAGTACCCATTCCCAGTCGGCTTCGGTATGTTCCCATATCAGGCCACCGGCGCCGACTCCGGCATTATTGAACAGCAAATGCACGACGCCATAGCGCGCCATGGTCGCCTCCGCCAGCGCCTGCACCTCGGCTGCGCGGCGCACGTCGCACACCACGGCTAACACGTCGGCGCCTTGTGCCGTCAGTTCATCCGCTGCTCTTGCCAGCGCATCCTGCTCGACATCGGCCAGCACCAGTTTCATCCCCAGACTGGCGCCGATATTGGCAAATTCGCGGCCAAAGCCGCTGGCGCCGCCGGTAATGACGGCAACTTTATTGGCAAACTCTTGCATGGCTAGTCCTGTCGGGTTCGGCGTGGTCAATCTCGGTCGGCACAAGGACTAGATCAGCTTCACCAGCTGCTTGCCGAAGTTTTGCCCCTTTAACAAACCGATGAAGGCTTGCGGTGCAGCTGCCAATCCTTGCGCAACCGATTCCCGATACTTGAGCTGGCCTGAGGTCACCAGCCTGCCCAGCTCGCTCAAACCCTGCGGCCAGAGCTCCATATGCTCGGTAACAATAAAACCCTGCAACATTACCCGCATGGTCAGCAAGAGGTGGACATACTTCAAGGGTTTCAACTCGCCGTTATACCCGGAAACCAGGCCGCACAACGCAATCCTGCCATGCGGATTCATGAAAGCCAGGCTCGCATCGAGAATATCACCACCGACATTCTCGAACACCGCATCGATGCCGTCCGGGGCCGCTGCTTTCAGGTCTGCCATTAGGTTTCCAGCCTTGTAATCGACACAGGCATCGAAACCCAGTTCATCGACCACGTACGCGCATTTTTCAGGCCCGCCGGCAATACCGACCGCCCGGCAACCGCGCAGCCTGGCCAATTGGCCGACCGCGCTGCCTACCGCACCGCTGGCTGCCGATACCACGATGGTGGCGCCCGGTTGCGGTCGCATGATCTGGTTCAAGCCGTACCATGCTGTCATGCCCGGCATGCCGACCACGCCCAGATAGGCGGATAACGGGATCTGCGTGGTGTCGACCTTGCTTAATTGCGCGCCATCGGCCACGCCCATCTCAGCCCAGCCGAGCATGCCCAGCACCTGGTCGCCCGCTGTAAAGCGCGGATCCTGCGACGCGACGACTTCACCGACGGTGGCCCCGACCATGACTTCGCCCAGCGCCTGCGGCGGCGCATAACTTTTTGCCTCAGACATGCGCCCGCGCATGTAAGGATCAAGCGACAGGTAATGGTTGTGCACCAATACCTGGCCGGGCTGTAAAGCAGGCACCGGCACGGTTTCGATGCTGAAGTTATCCGGCGTAACCTCGGCCTGAGGTCGGGACGCCAGTACGACCCTGTTATAAGAGTTCATGGTCATGTCATTCCTTTTGCATTTTTTTGGCGGCATCGAGCCGCTTCAGGTACTTGAAGGTACCCATCGCCTTGGCAACCAGACGATTGCCATTCCAGACCTCGCCTTCGCAAAAGCACATGGTGGTGGCCCGATGGAAGGCCTTGCCCTTGGCAATCAGCCGGGTGCCCGGCTTGCCGCCGGCCTGTAAAAAACTGGTTTTCATTTCGACCGTCACGCTGGCTTGCGCATCCGGATCGAGCGAACGACCGGCCATGGCCATGGCTACATCAAGCAAGGTCATGGTGATACCGCCATGGGTAACATGCCAGCTGTTCATATGGCGTTCGGCCAGCGTCAGTGCCACCTGCGCTTCGCCATTGCCCATGCCGAGAAATTCCACGCCCAGATCCTTAAGAAAAGGAATGTCGACCGGGAACGCTTGCGGGGTCTTCATTTCCATCAACGCAGCCTCGCAAGCAAAGTCGGGAGGCTGATTGCAAATTTAAAAGCGGACGTGTTCTGCATGCGGCTTCTCTTTCCGGTCAATTTCATATTTCGTAATCCATGCAATGCAGATCGCTGCGGATGGCACTGATAAAGGGGTTGATGGTTCCACATGACGAAAAGCTTAATCATTGTTCTCGATTGTTGTCAGTCGAGCAAATGGCGATCGTAATACGGCAGTACAAGCCTGTGCGTACGCCAGGTGCTGTCAACCAGCAGTCAAAGGTAAGGCTGTATTGTCACGTATTTTAATCGTGGCTGCTCATGCGTCCCGTGCAGGCATGCACACAACACGTGCCCAAGCTGACGGTTTGGGCAAGCCAGGAGCGATTCCTTGCCTGCAGTACGCTGATGTAGCTGAATCATTGGCCAATCCTTGGCGGTGCCAAATTAATACCTGAGTATTGCCAAATACTGTATATTTTTTCTTACTTAAAAACACAATGTTTTCATAAAGACATGTTTTTTATAAAAATGCCAATTTGCTTACAACCAGCATCAGGCCTTTTGAATAGATACCGAGTAAGTCATAAGTTTGCGATTTCACATTTCTAGTAACCAAAAGTTGGAGTAATTTTTACAAATTCAAATAAATTTTCGAGGAGACCGACATGGCAACAACAAAGCCAGCGACAGGCAGTATGACGCGAGAAGAACGCAAGGTTATTTTTGCCTCATCCCTGGGCACGGTTTTCGAATGGTATGACTTTTATTTGTATGGTTCGCTGGCAGCCATTATCGCCAAGCAATTCTTCGCCGGCACCGACCCCAACACAGCATTCATTTTCGCGTTGCTTGCATTTGCTGCAGGCTTTTTGGTACGACCGTTCGGCGCAATCGTATTCGGTCGTCTGGGCGACATGATCGGCCGAAAATACACCTTCCTGGTCACGATTTTGTTGATGGGCACATCCACCTTCATCGTCGGCCTGCTACCCAATTACGCGACGATCGGCATCGCCGCGCCTATCATATTGATCACGCTGCGCATATTGCAAGGTCTGGCATTGGGTGGCGAATACGGTGGCGCGGCAACCTACGTCGCCGAACATGCGCCGCATGGCAAGCGCGGTGCATTTACCTCTTGGATTCAAACCACTGCAACACTCGGCCTGTTCCTGTCGCTGCTGGTGATCCTTGGCACCCGCACTGCCATGGGCGAGGAAGCGTTTGCCGACTGGGGCTGGCGCATTCCATTCCTGGTATCGATTGTCTTGCTCGGCGTGTCCGTCTGGATCCGGCTGTCGATGAGCGAGTCGCCTGCTTTCGCCAAAATGAAAGCCGAGGGCAAGACTTCCAAGGCGCCGCTGACTGAATCCTTCGGCGAATGGAAAAACCTGAAAATCGTGATTCTGGCGTTGGTCGGCCTGACAGCCGGCCAAGCCGTGGTGTGGTACACCGGCCAGTTTTATGCGCTGTTTTTCCTGACCCAGACACTAAAGGTCGATGGCGCAACCGCCAATTTGATGATCGCAGCGTCACTTTTGATCGGCACGCCGTTTTTCGTCATTTTCGGCGTCCTGTCCGACAAGATCGGCCGCAAGCCAATTATCATGGCAGGTTGCCTGATTGCGGCACTGACCTATTTCCCGATTTTCAGCGCATTGACACACTACGCCAATCCGGCGCTCGAAGCCGCGTTAAAGGAAGCGCCGGTAGTGGTAACCGCCGACCCGGCCAGTTGCCAGTTCCAGTTCAATCCGACCGGCACCAAGAAATTCACCTCGTCCTGCGATATCGTCAAGGGCAAGCTGGCCGCAGCATCGGTCAACTATTCCAATGAAGCCGCTCCAGCCGGCACGGTCGCCACCGTCAAGATCGGCGACCAGGTCTTGAGCTCGTTCGAGGCAGAGGGCCTGTCCAAGGAAGAAGCCGCAGCGAAAGACAAGGCATTCAGTGCCGAACTAAGCAACGCCATCAAGTCCGCCGGCTATCCGGCCAAGGCCGATCCGGAACAGATCAACAAGCCGATGGTGCTGCTGCTGCTGACCATACTGGTGCTGTATGTGACCATGGTGTACGGACCGATTGCAGCGATGCTGGTGGAAATGTTTCCGACCCGGATCCGCTATACATCGATGTCGCTGCCCTATCATATCGGTAACGGCTGGTTTGGCGGTTTATTGCCGACCACCGCCTTTGCACTGGTCGCCTTTAAAGGGGATATTTACTATGGTTTGTGGTATCCGATCATCATTGCGGCAATGACTTTCATCATCGGCATGCTGTTCATTCGTGAAACCAAGGATAACGATATTTATGCCAATGATTGATCCCGCAAGGTTGGGTCGCTGAGTCATGCATTGCAATTAGGCAAGTTCCGACATCTTGTTGGACCTTGCCTGATGCTTTTCAAGAATTAATTTTATCTATTTCTTTTAAGCTCCTTAGGCAGCATTGTTTGTCTGTGCCGTGCCAGATTGACTTTCTGGCCAAACTCCCGCGTTCTGCTTTCATCCTGACACTGCATGCGCCCATGCCAGGCCGGCAATCAAATTTATCGATTATTGGCTGTGCAAATGCAGGGGAATTTGGTAATGTCTGCCTGCCAATGTTTTTCCTCTTCAAACCAATAAATCTGCTTTTTTGCCTTTCATGCTTCCCCCATTTCGCCTCGGTACACCCTTATCTTCTTCCGCTCTCAAGGTCATGCTGCTGGGGTCGGGCGAACTGGGCAAAGAAGTCATTATTTCGCTGCAGCGTCTGGGTGTTGAAGTCATCGCGGTGGACCGCTACCCAAATGCACCCGGACATCAGGTTGCGCATCGCGCGCATGTGATCGACATGACCGACGGGGTCGCACTGGCAGCCCTGATTGAACTGGAAAAGCCGGATCTGGTTGTGCCTGAAATCGAGGCGATTGCCACGCCCACCCTGGTGGCGCTGGAAAATGCCGGCAAGACCAGGGTCATCCCAACTGCACGCGCTGCCTGGCTAACTATGAACCGCGAGGGTATTCGCCGGCTCGTCGCCGAGGAATTGCAGTTGCCGACTTCCCCGTATCGCTTTGCCGATAGCCTCGCTGGACTGGAAACGGCATGCGCAGAGATCGGTTTTCCTTGTGTTATCAAGCCAGTCATGTCTTCATCCGGCAAGGGCCAGTCAACGATTGATCATCCCGATGCTGTCGATGCCGCCTGGAAATATGCGGCAGCTGGCAGCCGGGTCGATGCCGGTCGCGTCATCGTCGAAGGCTTCATCGATTTCGATTATGAAATCACACTGCTGACGGTGCGCGCCCTGAATGAACATGGCGAAGTGACGACCCATTTCTGCGAGCCGATCGGTCACTTGCAGGTGCATGGCGACTATGTCGAGTCCTGGCAACCGCATCCGATGCAGCCGCTGGCTTTGCAGCGTGCACGCGAAATTGCCAAGGCGGTGACTGACAATCTGGGCGGGCTTGGCGTATTCGGCGTGGAACTGTTCGTCAAGAACGACATGGTCTGGTTTTCAGAAGTCAGTCCGCGACCGCACGATACCGGTATGGTGACGATGGCAAGCCAGGTGCAAAGCGAATTCGAGCTGCATGCGAAAGCCATTCTGGGCTTGCCGGTCAACCCGGCTTTGCGCTGCGCTGCTGCTTCCGCCGTGATCTATGGCCAGCTCGATGCCAGCGCAATCGCTTTCGAAGGTGTCGCTGATGCGCTGCGCTTGCCGGGCGTCGATATTCGCTTGTTCGGCAAGCCGGAATCCTTTCCTCGGCGCCGCATGGGCGTCGCCCTTGCCAGCGCAGACAATATCGACAATGCCCGCAATCTCGCCAAACAGGCCGCACTGAAAATAAAGCCGGTGGCAACGGATCAATGACAATCCCACTCTTGCGCCCCGCCAGCGTCATCACCACCAACGAAGTGTTTCGGGTTGCATCGCTGTTTTTTTACATTATTCTGCTGGTCCACGTAGCCATGGCGGCCGCCACCCAGCGCCTGATGTTTTCCGATAACAGCGCTGCTGCGGTCAGTCTCCTGCTGTTGTTGTTTCTTGTTTCGCTGGGCCGTTTTATCTGGCCGAAAGCCGTCGCCTACAGCCAGGGGCATGTCCTGGTCGAGATGGGGCTGGTCATGCTGCTGGTGTCGATGCTGGCACTGCAACGTACCGTGCCGTCCGTGAGCCTGTCCTGGCTAATTGCCGTTGCCGGTGTCTTTCTGTTGCCGTTGGAAGCAATCGGCGCGCTGATTGCCATACTCTGCACCGTGGTTCTGAGCTTTATGCTAGGCACCTGGCTGGGCACGCGCTTGAGCGACTGGCTGCCGCAATTGTATGCCCTCGTGTTCATTGGTTTGCTGGCCAGGCTCCTGAGCCGCGCATTGAAGCTCAATTTATCCGCGTTGGAGCAAGCCCACCTGAACGAACGCCGGTTCGACGCAATCGCCCGGGCTACTCGTCACGTATTCATGATTGTCGATGCCCGGTTCCAGGTCAAGTACGTCAACCCGGCGATTCATGAAGTCACCGGCTTTACCGAGGAAGAAGTCCGGCATCTGACGCTCAAGAGCGCGAACCATCCGGATGACGAAGAAGAGCATAAAAAGAAGTTGCGCTACTTGCGTGATGTGCCGCACAGCAGCATTTTTTCACGCCATCGCACACGTCACAAGAAAGGCCACTGGGTGTGGGTCGAGGCGTGCGGCTACAACATGCTGCACGACTCTGCCATCAAGGGGCTGGTATTCAGCATTGAAGACATCACTGCGCGCAAGGAAGCCGAGCGCAGGCTGGCTGAAGAACATGCCCTGTTGCGAGCAGTGCTGGACCACAATCCTTCGATGATCTATGCCAAGGATACCGAAGGCCGTTACACGATCAGCAATTTGAGCTATCAGCGCCGCTTTGGCTATTCGTCCGAAGATGCGCTACGCGGCAAGACGGTGCAGGAAGTTTTTCTGCTCCAGGAGAACCGAAGTCCTCAGCCGCCAGCCTGCGAGCTGGTCGGACAGATGCATCGGCAAGACTTGGAAGTCATGCAGACCGGCGAAGCCTTGATCGACCTGGAAACCCAGGGGCTGGGAGAAAACGAGGTCGGCAGCTGGTATCGCACCAACAAGTATCCGCTGCGCGATGCGCATGACCGGGTGATCGGCATACTCGGCATTATCCGTGACATCACCGACCGCAAGGGATATGAAATGCGGCTGGAGCACCAGGCCTTGCACGATCCGCTGACCGGTTTGCCGAATCGTCGTTATGTATTAAAAGAAATTGCCGATGCGATGGTCGAATATCGGACCAAGAAAACCAGGCTGGCGGTCCTGTTTTGCGACCTGGATTTCTTCAAGAGCGTCAACGATACTCACGGGCATGACTTCGGCGACAAGTGTCTGCGCGAACTGACGCGCCGCATGTCTGCCGAATTGCCAAGCCGGGATTTCGTCGCCCGCTTCGGCGGCAATGAATTCGTGGTGCTGGCCAATGCCAGCCTGCTGGAAGCCAGCATCAGGGCGGAAGTCCTGCTCAACGCCGTCTCCCGGCAGCTGGTGATCGACGATGTCATCGTCAAGATTCAAGCCAGTATCGGCATTGCATTTTTGCATGCGGGGCACAACAGCCCATCCGAATTGATCCGGGATGCCGATGCGGCCATGTACCAGGCCAAGGAACATGGCCGCAATCGCGTCGAAATATTCGACGCGCTGCTGCAGGACTTGAGCACCAAGCGCGCGCAACTGGACGTTGCCTTGCGCTTTGCACTGGAGCGCAATGAACTGGCGCTTGCCTATCAGCCCAAAGTGTCTCTGCTCGATGGTTCAGTCAAAGGATTTGAGCTGCTGTTGCGCTGGAATAGCCCAGAATACGGCTTGGTTCCACCCAATGAATTTATTCCGATCGCCGAGACCTCCGGTCTGATTGTGCCGATCGGCTTATGGGCGCTGGAGCAAGGCTGCAAACAGTTAAGCGCATGGAACAGACGTTATGCAACCGATGGTTTGACGCTGGCAGTCAATGTGTCGATGCGGCAGTTGCTGCAGTCGTCATTCCTGTCTGAAGTCACTGCCATACTGAAACGCACCGGCGTGCCGCCCGCTTCGATCGAACTGGAACTGACCGAAACCTCGGCCATGGCCAACCCCGTACAAACCATCGAGACGCTCTCGATGCTCAAAAAGCTGGGCTTGCGCCTCGCGCTGGATGATTTCGGCACCGGCTATTCTTCCCTCGCCTATCTGCAAAAGCTGCCGCTGGATGTGCTGAAAATCGACAAGGCATTCATCCATGGACTGGCCAGCAATAACAGCGATGCAGAAATCGTGCGCCTGATCCTGGCACTGGCACAAACCCTGCAGCTCGAAACCGTGGCAGAAGGCGTCGAATCGGCGGAACAGATTGCGCTGCTTAACCAGATGGGATGCCACCTCGGCCAGGGCTATGCCTATTCTCCGTCCATCTCCGCCCAGGAAGCCGAGCGACTGCTGCAACCGGCAGCGCCGATGACACTTGCATCATAGCCAGTGCAGCCAGGGCGGAGGACTGTTCGCCGGAAAAAGATCATGGCGCCAGCGTCAGCGTACCCAGCTGGTTTTTTTCCACTGATGCGCGCTCTGTCTGCATCGGCAGATACTCGACCTTGGCCCAGCGCTGCAGCAGATTGCGGTACAAGGGAGAAAACACGTTGCCGGACTGGCCGGTCGAATGCATGAAGCGGGAATTCTCCATGTCGGACAAGTCATACAATGCCCGCAGGCCGGCCGCATGCCGATTAGCAAACGGTGCCGCTTCATCACGCGGGTTATTGCGACCGGCATTGATGGTATAGGTATCACCTGACGTCGGCGTTTGAAGGTTAAACACGCTTGAGAGCCCTGGCAGCTTGCCAAATGGCCGGTGCTCAGACAGCGCCGCGTGAGCGCTGCCCCAGCGCCATTGGCTCATGCCGCTGCCATAGCGACGCTCCAGATCGTCCAGCGCGATGGTCAGTGCCCGCAAAATCAGCGCATCACAGTCGGAAACGACTGGTGGAGTGGGCTTGATGACATTGCCGCACCACTTTGCCTGGCCCTCCTGGTTCTTCAGCACATTCACCGTCGCTTGATGGAAGTTGCGATGTTCCCAGTAATCGTTCATCAATGCATCGCCCAGTTCATCGGCAAAAATCTGCCGCGAAATTTCACGCAACCAGGCGCTGGCAATCAGAGGCTCGGCACGGTCGGCGTCCATGCTGCCATCCCATTGCGCCAGTATGCCAACAGCAATTTTTTCGCGTTGCTGCACAGGCTTGGCCTTACGCAGGATCGGCAACAGTTCCTGCATGGCCAGCGACACATGGTCTTTCTGGATTGCGGCAAAGCTGTCCAGATTGTGCTTTGGGCGCAAGCCGATCAAATCGGCAATCCGTCTGGCGCGATAGGGCAACGCCCATTCACTGGTAATAAAATACGGGTAATTATCATCAACAATTTTTTCATTGGCGGTAATGATCTGGCTGGAGGGCGGATTGACTTGGCGCGGCAAGTCTTCAAACGGTATGAAACCAGTCCAGTCGTAACGTGCGTCCCATCCCGGCGCCGGGGCCAGCCCTTTCAAATCATTGCCGGCTGCGCGGATCGGCACCCGTCCCGGCGCGACAAAACCGATATTGCCATCGATATCGGCAAACACCATGTTTTGCTGCGGCGAGCCGAAATCCCTGGCCGCTTCCAGGAACTCCGGCCAGTTGCGAGCCCGATTAAAGCGCACGCCTGCCTGCAACGTCAAATCATCCGGTCGCAGCGCGGTCCAGGCAAAGGCAATTACATGTTTTTTCGCCTCCAACGCGGTTTTTTCAAGCAAGGGCAATGCGCCGCTGATTACCGGTCCGTGCCGGGTTTCCCGCACCTCCAGCCGCACATCCGGCTGGCCCTTGACCCGAATCGTTTCCATGCGCATCTGGAAATCAGCCCAGCCGCGCGGCGTCTGGTATTGCCTGTCATTGGCCGGATTGATCCGTTCGATGTACAGATCCTGCACATCCGGCGCGGTATTGGTAAAACTCCAGGTAATCCGGTCATTTCGGCCCAACACGACTGCAGGCAGACCCGGCAAGGTGGCGCCGATCACATTCAGGCCCGGCGCCGACAGATGCGCGAAATACCAGAGCGACGGCGCCGCCAAGCCAAGATGCGGGTCATTGGCCAGCAAGGGCTTGCCGCTTTCCGACTTGCTGCCTGTCACCACCCAGTTGTTCGAGCCCTTGCCCTCGATATACGATGGCGGCGCAGCTTTTGCCACAGCGGCAAGCTGCTGGCTGGTGCCGCTCAGTTCACAATACAGTCTGGTGTAATCCTGCGTGGCCGGCGACCGGTCTCCCGGGTATGGCGCCAGAAATTCATTGATCTGCTCAAGCGGCAGGCGCTGCGCCAGGCGCATGCGCAAAATTTCCTGGGTCCAGTTGGCGCCCAAATCCCAGGACATCATGGTTTGCCAGCCAACCGAATCCGCCGCCTGCCACGGTTCGGGGGCATGTGTGCCGGTGATAATGAATTCCGGCGGCAACGGGCCACTGCGCTTGGCAAGATAGGCATTGATGCCAGCGGCATAAGCATCCAGCACCGCACGTGTGTCCGGCGCCAGGTTGGCAAGGATTTTTTCAGCGTTGCGGCGCACTCCCAGGGTGCGCAGGAAACGGTCGGTCGGCACCGCATTCGGCCCGAGAATCTCGGCCATGCGCCCGGCCGGTATGCGTCGATTGAGTTCCAGTTGCCACAAACGATCCTGGGCATGCACGAATCCCAGTGCGAAATAGGCATCGCCGGCGGATTGCGCATACATATGCGGCACACCTTCCGCATCGCGCACGATATCGACCGCAGCGGATAGCCCGGGGAGCGTCAATCTGCCATCGATCAACGGCTGGCTGGCATTGCGATACCATAACAAGGTAGCGGACAACAGCAGCATCGCTGCCAGCAGCGTCAAGCCGATCCATTTTAAAATTTTACGCATACGGTTTTATCCATGCTAATACTGGCATTCTTGAGTACTTGGCAGATTACCATAGCCTTGGGTCGGCTAAATTGCACTGCGTCATTAACTCAAATGGTCTATAGTCATACCAACCAGTCTTACCAATAAATATCTTATGAAATTCGATGTCGTCATCGTAGGAAGCGGCCTGGGCGGCTTGTCTGTCGCACTGCACCTGGCCCAGACCCGCAAGGTCGCAGTCATTTCCAAGCGCTCGCTGCTGGATGGCGCCAGTAATTGGGCGCAAGGCGGAATTGCAGCCGTACTGGATTCCGGAGACAGCCACGAACAGCATCTTGCCGATACCTTGATTGCCGGCGCCGGATTGTGCGATGAAGCTGCCACCCGTTTTATCGTCGAACATGGCCGCCAGGCAATTGAATGGCTGATCGAACAAGGTGTGCCA
>JAKFFK010000122.1:0-4880 GCA_036675285.1 Paucimonas sp.
AGACCGAGAAATTTTGGCGGCGCAATCACGCATAACCTGTCGTACAGATGGTCGTTGCGCGCGCGTTCCAGATAGTCGCCCACGGCTTTGGAAAATTTTTCGTTTTCATGCTCGATCACATCTTTAGCGGCTTCACCGTCATGGGTGCCGCCCAGCCCGCCTTTGGGGAAATTGCGCCGGTCCGGCACGTCGGTCAGTAAATCTCCCTGATTTGCGCGTCCTGCGGGATTGGCTAAATCCTGGACTTCAAGCAAGTGATGTTCGTCATCGAGTTCCTCAAAAATTCGTGCGCGACTACTATCGGCGGCAATGATCCAGGTAGTTTGCATGGTTTTGTCCCAGTGAAAATAATGTCACAGTTGGACTGTCATACGAAGTGTTTGTTCTGGCAATTTGCTATGAGCTGCAGCACTCGTTTAAACGTGGAAACTTTTTTTGCCTGGGCGACTGCTTCATGAGCACGACCATTGATTGGGAAGTGAAGGAGGCGGCACACGATCTGTCGTATCATGTTTAGGCTTGTGCAATATGCAGCTGCATGTTGCCGGAAGCCTGATGTGAACCAATTGAAATATTGCTTTGCTGCTGGTTTTTGAAACAGATGTTCAGTATCAAACATGACAGGAATTGCTATGGCAAATGAGGGTTACCACGAACCAATTGAAAAATTGTCCGATGCAACGATGGATATGCACCGCGCCATTACCTCGTTAATGGAAGAGTTGGAAGCCGTCGACTGGTACAACCAGCGGGTGGATGCCTGCGTCGATTCGGAATTGAAAGGCATTCTCGAACACAATCGTGACGAGGAAAAAGAGCATGCGGCAATGGTGCTGGAATGGATCCGCCGTCGCGATCCGAAGATGGACAAGGAATTGCGCGATACGCTATTTACCACCGGCGCAATTACCGGTCAGCATGACGATTGAATCTGGCTGGCACAGGCTCGGCTGAAGGCGTCACTGCGCCTTCGCCAACGGCAGCGTGACTTGGACCATCAGTCCGCCCATACTGCGATTGCTTAAACGCATCTTGCCATGATGGCGCTTGACCAAACGTTCGACGATCGCCAGACCAAGTCCGGCGCCGTTTGCCTGACCGCGTGCGGTATCGAGCCGGGTAAATGGACGCAATAATCGGTCGATTTCCTGTGGCGGCACACCGGGGCCGTTATCGGCAATTTCAATCACTGCCTGATTGGCCTCCCGACGGCAAGCAAGCTCGATTCGCACCGGCGTTGACTCGCTTTGTTTTGCATAACGGCGCGCATTCTCGATCAGATTGTTGATCACGCGCTGCAAGTCGATCGCTTGGCCCATTACCGTGATGCCGGTATCAATCGTCGGCATGATCTGCACGTCAGGCAGGCGTGCGGCTTCCTGCGCGATATCGGTCAGCAGCGCCGACAAGTCGATTTCCTTGTAACTGGCCGGGTCGCCCGGTTTCGCATAGTCGAGAAACTGGCCGATGATCGCATCCATCTGGCCAAGATCGGCATGCATGCCGGCGCGGGCATCCGGCGTCAGGTGGGCCATTTCCACTTCCAGCAGCATGCGCGAAATCGGCGTGCGCAAGTCGTGCGAAATGCCGGCCAGGATCACCGCGCGGTCGGACTCGATGCGGTTCAGGTCATCGACCATCTGGTTAAAGCTGCGGTTGGCTTCACGGATTTCGGTCGGCCCGGATTCAGGCAGCGCTTCGGCTTGCTGGCCTTTGGCAATCGCCCGGGTGGCCGCTGTCAGGCGCGCCAGCGGCAGGTTGATCAGACGCGAAATGAAGACTGCACCGATCAACGCCAGCAGCAGCGTGACAGCACCCCAGCCCAGCCACTGGACGCTGGAGGAACGGTCGATGCGCCGGCGGTCCAGCATCAGCCAGTAGGCATCGTCATCAATCTTGAAGCTGATCCAGAAGCCATCCACATCATTGACCTTGCTGGCAAACTGCGTGTCGTCACCAAGCTTGGCGCGCACCTGTGACTGGATCAGCGGCGCCAGGTTGCCGCTGGAGGGCACGACGATGTCAGATTCTTCAAGAGGATAAACCCGGATGCCTTCATTGCTGGCCAGGTCGAACAGCAATTCGCGCCGCAGCTCAGGGGCAGAATGGGTCAGCGCGGCGCGGGTAATGGTTACCATCGATACTACTTGCGCAGCAATCTGGCGTGCCCGCGGAGCGCGTTCGACCGAGCGCACGCCCCAGACCCATGCCGCCATGCTGACGGTGATCAGGAGCGCAAGCAGGATAAAGGTGCGCCAGAACAGGCCGCTTTTCAGCCAGTCCAGGCGGTGCAGGGCAAAAGACATCAGGTAGAAAGATTGTCGGTAGCGGTTCAATGAGCCGCGCGCCTAGCGCGGCTGGCCTTCCGGAATGAAGACATAGCCCAGGCCCCAGACGGTCTGGATATACAGCGGATTGGATGGGTCTGGCTCGATCAGCTTGCGCAAGCGCGAAATCTGGACATCGAGGCTGCGGTCGAATACCTCGTATTCGCGGCCACGCGCCAGCTCCATCAGCTTTTCGCGGGATAAGGGCTGGCGTGCATGCCGGGCGAAAACTTTCAGTACCGAAAATTCACCGGTGGTCAGTGACACGGTTTGGCCGCTTTTCTTCAGAGTGCGGGTGCTCAGGTCAAGCACGAACTCGCCGAATTCGAACACCTGCGGCTTTTCCGACGGTGCGCCGGGCAATTCGTCGGCGCCTTTGCGTCGCAGCACAGCATTGATGCGCGCCACCAGCTCACGCGGATTGAATGGTTTGGGCAGGTAATCGTCCGCGCCCATTTCCAGACCGATGATGCGGTCCACATCTTCACCCTTGGCGGTCAGCATGATGATCGGCGTCTGGTCGCCGGCGCCGCGCAAGCGGCGACAGATCGACAAGCCATCCTCGCCTGGCAGCATCAGGTCGAGCACCAGCAGATCGTAGCGTTCGCGCAGCCACAGCTTGTTCATGGCCTGGGCGTTTTCGGCGGTGACTACATGAAAACCCTGTTCCGATAGATAGCGGCGCAGCAAGTCGCGCAAGCGTATATCGTCATCGACTACTAGCAGCCTGGTTTGCGGGCCGGTCGCGGCGGGATTTGAATTGGCAGTTAAATTTGTCGTATTCATGTTGCTATGGTAACGTCATAAGTCGGTTTGGCAATACACATGACTGCAAGCATTACAAACTGTTACACACTTTACGAAAACACTCTTATGGTAAAGCCTGAAGCCGCATACACTGGTTTCATTGGGTGATGAAAGCGCCTGCCTTAGCTTAACCGGTATGGAAGCTTCTTGGAAGAAAACCTTATGATGATTGTACTCAGGAAATTAGCTGTGGCGCTGCTGCTGACAAGCGGCATGGCTGGCGCTTTTGCCAAGCCTACCCACAATTGGGATGAGCCCGGTCCGGCCCGGATCGAGCGCCAGCGTCAATGGGCAGACGCCTCCTATGCGCGTCGCGATGAAGGGCAAATGCAACGCCAGGAGCGGCGCGGCGGGCACGATGATCGGCAATATGGCAGTGGCCAGCCGTCCCGGCAGGGCGGCTATGGTCAGCCGCCGCAGCAGGGCGGCTATGCTCAACCGTCACAGGATGACGGCAGGCAGTCGGGCAGGATGTCGCCGGAAGAACGGCGCGAGCTGCGTCGCCAGATTGATGAAGCCGGCCGTAATATCTATACACCGCGGCGCTAGGCTAAACCATCACCTCGCCCGGCAGCTCTTTTACACAAACGATTTCAGCATCAGGCTGCCAGCCACAACAAACAGTATGCCGGCAAATCCAAGCTGCACCTGCCGTGCCGATACATGTCGGGACAGCCGTCTGCCAATCAGCATGCCGATGACAGTCGCAGTTGTGAACAGTAGTGTAATGCCTATTGGCAATATGGCGCCTTGAAAAAGCGCACTGGTCACGGCGCCGGTTGCGACCAGCGCCGTGACCAGCAGGGCTGTGGCGACAATACCTTGTATCGAAACATCGGTAAAACGGCGCAGCATCGGCACCAGCACGAATCCGCCACCGACTCCCAGCAAGCCGGCAATGAATCCGGTAAACGCCCCGATCGCGCCCAGCAAGACTCTGGTGGGCCAGGTCCAGTGAAAGCGGCCTGTGCCGGGATTGAGCCTGCCGGCCTTATGCGAATCGGCCGACTGACCGGGGTTCTGGACGTCTGGTTGCAGCAGCCGGGCAGCCACCAAGAGCATGATCATGGCAAACAGGATCCCGAGCCACTGTTGTGGCACCATTCTGGCAGTTTGAATCCCCAAGGGGGCGATCATCATGCCGATCGCAGCCATCAGCATGGCTGCCCGGTAACGCACCAGCTTGTGCCGCAGTCCTTCGGCGGCGCCAATTGCGGTGCTCACGGCCACGGCAACCAAGGCCACTGGCGCTGCCTGCTGCATGCTCCACCCCATGCTGAACACCAGGGCGGGCACCGACAGGATAGCGCCACCGGTACCAGTCAGACCGAGAATGATGCCAATCAGCACCCCGAGCAGCAGTGTGACAATCATTGCATTTCCCGAGTCAGCATGAGGTGGCGTGCATGCCGCGTACGACATGCACATGACGAGCACGGCTGGGTTCGATCAGTTCAAACGCCAGCATGCCGAGCAGCATTGCCTTCTTTCAGCATCGCTTTGATGCCGCGAATCGCCTGGCGAATGCGCGCTTCATTTTCGATCAGCGCCATGCGCACATAATCGTCGCCGTATTCGCCAAAACCGATGCCGGGTGATACGCACACTTTGGCCTTTTCCAGCAAAAGTTTTGAAAATTCCAGCGAGCCCAGATGCCGGTACGGTTCCGGAATGCGCGCCCAGATATACATCGACGCCTTCGGTTTTTCCACCGGCCAGCCGGCTTCATGCAAGCCTTTGACCAGC
>JAKFFK010000082.1:0-4878 GCA_036675285.1 Paucimonas sp.
AGGCTTGAGCGCCGAGGAATGGGTGGAAGGCTGCCATACCTTGCCTTCGCCTCACCCGCGCCTGCCATTGACGAAATATTTTTTCTTCCCCGGCTTTACCGCCAAAACCGGCGGCTTGCTGCGCGAAGTCGCACTGGAAGAGCAGCGCCGGCAATTTCAATCGGATCCAGCGAACGTGGCAGCGTTTCTGGCGCAGTTTGGCGTGACCCCGGCAGAAATGGCTTCAACCAAGGCATCCTTGTTTTGCTATCCGCACGCACCGGTCCCGGCGCTGTTTACAGCATGGCAAAGCGGGGGCGCGGCAATCACTTGCCTGGTACCCGAAGGCGTGGCGGTCGACGCGGTGCAGGCATTTCTTGGACAGGAAGCCAAACCGGGAGTGGCACGAAGCTGCGGCGCGCTCACCGTACGGGTCTTGCCGTTTGTCGCCCAGTCGGACTATGACAAGTTGTTGTGGGCATGCGACCTTAATTTTGTGCGTGGTGAGGATTCGTTTGTGCGTGCGCAATGGGCAGGCAAGCCCTTTATCTGGCATATCTATCCACAGGATAAAAACTTGCATCATGTGAAATTGCGGGCGTTTTTGCAGCGCTATGCAGACAATTTGGAAAGCCTGAATGCCTTTTCCTTGCACTGGAATGGCGCGCTGCCGGAGAGCCTGGAGCAGCCAGCCCCCTGGGCTGGGCTATGGTCGCTATTCCAGGCTGACATGCCAAAAATGACAAGTCGGGCTGCCGATTGGCAGCGGCAAATGCTGGAAAACGGCGATCTGACAGGCAATTTACTCAAATTTGCTGCTTCGCTTGGTAAGTGATGGGCGAAAAAGGTATAATGCGCGGTTAATTTATAACGATTTTTATTCGATCAAACGTGAGCTTGCGGCGCTGTTGGCCAGGAAGCGGCTGATGATTTTATGCAACCTCTCTTTTTACGTATATTTTTATGAAACCTGCAAAAGAAATCCGCGTTGGCAACATCATCATGGTTGATGGCAAGCCAATGATCGTGTTGCGTTCCGATGTCAATGGTTCGAGCCGCACCGGCTTCACCTACAAGTGGAAGATGAAAAATCTTCTGACCAACAGCCCTCAGGAAACCGTCATGCGCGGTGACGACAAATTCGACGTCGTCGTTCTCGACAAAAAGCCGGTGACTTATTCTTATTTCGCGGACCCATTGTTCGTGTTTATGGACGCTGACTACAATCAGTTCGAAATCGAAGAAGAAAACCTGGGTGATGCGCTGCATTACCTGAAAGACGGCATGGAATGCGAAGCCGTTTTTTATGACGGTAAAGCGATTTCTGTTGAATTGCCAACCACGATCGCGCGTCAGGTGGTTTACTCCGAACCCGCAGTCAAGGGCAACACTTCCGGCAACGTCTTGAAAGAAGCCAAGATTGAAAATGCCGTCGATGCCTATCGTCACACCGTTCAAGTGCCATTGTTCGTCGCACAGGACGACGTGATTGAAATTGACACTCGTACTAACGAGTACAAACGGGTGGTTCGCAGTTAAGTCATAACTAAGTCATTTGCAATAAAAAACGCTGCCGATAATGGGCAGCGTTTTTTTTGCCTCTCTGCTTCGTGCGTTTCGTGTTCTACGATCCCGGCATAAGTTAAAACCAGTGCACATCGCTCAGTGATGCCAATGATGCGTCACTCTACTACGCTGGCAACTGCGATTCCTTCCATCCGTACATCAATGTACGACAGGCATGCCAAAATAGCCGGGACGACAATATCGCCATGGACGCTGTTGTACCAACACTTGTGTTGAAAGCCGATTGCAAGCAATCCGGCCGCAATGCTGCCGACTAAATTAGCGCATCACAAGCTACCAAGCAACGGCGCGATTTTTCAAGCTATGGAACTCTCAGATTTCGTAACGGTCAGCCTTAGGCTCATCAAACATCTTCTGGATTGCGCCGGCGGGTCGCGCGGCAGAACATGAAGCCTGGACATCAATGGCGAAGCGTTTGGAAAAATGGAGAAATATTTTTCTAAATTGTAACAATGTCGGAACTTTCCGGGCTTGCAATTGACCAAGATAGGTGTCCGCAATATTGCCGCGGTGCATCAAGCTTCGGCTTGAGTTTAAGCGCTTACAAATTTTTAGTTAATTCATTCATTGCTTTGTCATGACACGGTGTCAGCAGCTCTGGATTGCACGTCTGAATGTGCAATTCAAGCCAGCCCGCCGGGTCACATTTTCAGGAGATACCATGCTGCGTCCAGAATCGCTTTTCGGCAAGCGAGAATCCAATACATCCAATCAGCCATTTGGCGCTTCCGCCAGCCTTACTTCTGGGAGCACATCGAGTATTCCCAAGGCATCGACCCCGGTCGCCACGCCTATTCCCGCTTCTATCGACACCAGCAAAACAGGAGCCGCACCCGTGAGTACTTCCATGTCCAGCACCAATGAAGTCGGCAGCAAATTGATCGTCGGCCCGAACATCAAGCTCAAGGGCGTTGAAATCACCGATTGCGACACGCTGGTGGTCGAAGGCCGTGTTGAGGCAACCATGGACTCGCGCGTGATCCAGATCGCCGAAAGCGGCGCATTCAAGGGTTCTGCCGAAATCGATATCGCTGAAATCCGTGGCGAATTCGATGGTGATTTGACCGTGCGCCAAAAGCTGGTGATTTATTCGACCGGCAAGGTATCGGGCAAGATCCGTTACGGTAAAGTCGTCATCGAAGAAGGCGGCCAGCTGGCTGGTGATGTGCAAGTCGGCACCACCACTGGCGCTGCACGCAACCTGAGCGTCGCAAAAGCCGGTTAATTCGAAGGCAGTTCGACTGCCGTTACTTACCTGCTGAGAAAATAGCCAGCGTTCTGCAAGGAACGCTGGCTATTTGCATTGGAGTGCAGTGATTATCTGCTTGCGCATGTCATCGGGCGCTTCCAGTATCGTGGCTGCGAGCTGAAGACAGCCGTCGCGCAAATTGCGTTAGCGGCTCGCGGATTGCCTGGACAATGAAAATCTGCGGGTTGGAAGCGTCAAAATTTTCCATTTGTTCGCGTTGCGCGATCACTGGTCTGGCCAATTCAAAAGCCGTGATGAAGGAATCGGTCTTGCGCAGCGCTTCGTCGAAGTAGGCCTGCCCGAAATAGGTAAAGTCATTTTCATGGTCGCAGCCGAACGAGTTGCGGTCGGCCGCGGCTGTGGTAATCACCAGCGAATGCTCGTTTTTCAGCGGGTCGATAAAGCCGCCGGAATAACAGGCTGACACTACGATGACCCGGCGCTTGATGTCGGAAGCGTCCAGCATTTTCTTAAGCCGCTGCGCGGACGGATTTTGGCAAAATGGCGCAAACCCGTGCGACAATAACATTCTTTAAGTAATCACCACATCATCGTGACAACCATGCCGAAACTACTGCCATCATGACGCATCCGGAATACACTCTGACCCTCTCCTGTGTTGACCAGCGCGGTATCGTGCATCGCGTATCCGGGTTTTTGGCCGAACACGGTTGCAATATCATTGATTCGGCTCAGTTCGGCGATGCGCAATCCCGGCTGTTTTTCATGCGCGTCCATTTTGCATCGGAAGACCATGCGCTGCCTGATGCGGTTTTGCGGGCCCGATTTGCCGATCTGGCCGCTACCATGCAAATGAACTGGCAATTGCACGACGCGCAAAAGAAGCCGCGGCTGATGCTGATGGTTTCGAAAATCGGCCACTGCCTGAATGATTTGCTGTTTCGCTACAAGAGTGGCCTGTTGCCGGTGGAAATTCCGGCCATCGTGTCGAATCACACCGATTTTTATCAGCTGGCTGCTAGTTACAACATCCCGTTTCATCATTTGCCACTGGCGACCGGCGCCTCGGCTGATACCAGACGCGCGCAGGAAGCAAGGATTCTGGAAATCATCCAGACCAATGAGATCGACCTGGTGGTGCTGGCGCGCTACATGCAGATTCTGTCTCCCGAGCTGTGCACAGCACTGACGGGCCGGGCCATCAATATCCATCATTCCTTTTTGCCCAGCTTCAAAGGCGCCAAGCCCTATTATCAGGCGCATGACCGCGGCGTCAAGCTGATTGGCGCGACCGCCCATTTCATTACCGGCGACCTGGACGAGGGGCCGATCATTGAACAGGATGTCGAGCGGGTCGATCATGCGATGGCGCCCGATACACTGACTTCGATCGGCCGCGATGTCGAGTGCGTGGTGCTGGCGCGCGCGGTGAAGTGGTTTGTCGAACACCGCATCCTGCTCAACGGTCACAAGACCGTGGTGTTCAAATAGGCGGTCAGGCCGCTTTTTAAGCAGAAAGGGAAGCCGAAGCTTCCCTTTTTTCATACCTGCGTCGATACTGCAGCAGCTAGCCGAGCACGCGCCGGAGCCAGGCGCCGATATCGTCGATTTCTTCTGCAGACACCGAATGCTGCATCAGGTATTCATGCCATTCGACTTGGTAGCCCTGTGCTTGCAGCGCATCGCGCGAACCGTGCGCTCGCTCGATCGGGATCACCTGGTCGCTGCGGCCATGGGCCATGAAAATCGGTGTCGCGCCATTGGCCGGAGTACGCTCCGTCGCCAGCGCGGACGCTAATGGCAAATAACCCGACAGGCACAACAAGCCGGCCAGCTTTTCCGGATGGCGCAAGCCGGTTTGCAGCGCTATCGCACAGCCTTGCGAAAATCCGGCCAGGACAATCCGGTCGGCGGCGATGCCGCGTGATCTCTCACGGGCGATCAATTGTTCGATCGCGACTTGCGAAGCGCGCAATCCAGCTTCATCTTCGCGCTTGACCAGATCGTCGCCCAGCAGGATATCGTACCAGGAACGCATCACGTAGCCGCCATTGATCGTCACCGGCATGGTGTTCGCATGCGGGAAGACAAAGCGGATCGGC
>JAKFFK010000105.1:0-25925 GCA_036675285.1 Paucimonas sp.
CTGGCTTTTGGCTTGCCTTGTGCATCGCTCAAGCGATACTTGGTACGCCGGTCACCCATCAAATCACGCAAGTCACGAATGCTCATGCCAGTGACTTCGTGCATCCGGATCAATAAGGATGCGCCGATCGGCAACCTGCGATGCCGGATCTTGCTGATGACGGGGGGCGCGACTTCAAGCTTGCGTGAAAGCGCTGCGTCATTTTTCAGGGTCATTTTTTCGAGCAGAAAGTCGAGCAAATGGTTAGGGTTGTAACTTTCCTGAGATGATAGAGCGTGTTCGGCCATGATTTCCTCGAGAAAAAAATAAAAAATGTTATTAATCGCCTTAGCGTCGGCTTGTTTCTATTTAAACAGGACTTCATTGCGGATTAAAAAGTTCCGCTAATAATTCTTCAGCATGTTAAACGTATCAATTGTGCGATGTGACACATTGATCACTAGCAAACGCAGCTCGATCACAGCACTAGAGCAATATGTGCTTATGGCATTGCGCAAACAGTTCCCGCTTTTTCATTTCGAAAAACAACATTGACAGTCATCCATATGACTATGCCTCTGCACGTTTGTCAGCATGGGCTGCGGCTTATCCACCGGTGATTTTTCAGCTCCAGCCACGAATACAAGCGATTCAGGCGATTCTGCTGCCACCCCAATCCCTTAGATAGGATCGTGGTCGCGTACAGAGATAACTTGCCATAGCAACATTTGTCCTTCAAAGTAAGGGCCTTGATTTTTTCCTGCGGACATTCATGCAAAAAAACGAACGCCTCATTGAGCAGCTGGCCGCTGTCGCCGCTGCACTTTTGCTGATCGGCGGCTGCCTATACATCCTGGCACCGTTTTTCGCGCCGCTGCTGTGGGCTGCCATCATCAGCTTTTGCACCTGGCCAATCTACATGCGCTTGGTGCTGCTAATGCGCGGGCAAAGGATCGTGCCGGCCATCATCATGGTCTTGATCGTGTTGCTGTGTGTGGTCGGGCCGTTTGCCTATGCACTGATCGGCCTGGCCGGCCAGGCCGACAATATCCGGGCCATTGCCACCCGGCTGATCGAACGTGGTGTGCCGCCCCTGCCGGAATGGGTCGCCACGCTGCCGTTCGTCGGCGAACGGATTCAGGCATTCTGGCTCGACATGATGCTGGGCGGCGCCCAGATTGGCGAATTTTTGCGCAATAAACTGGCGGCGCCGCTCGGCCAGTGGCTGCTGACGCTGGGCGCGGCCACCGGCGCCGGTCTGCTGCAACTGGTATTGAGCATCGTGTTCGCATTTTTCTTTTATATCGGCGGCCACGTGGCACTGGAATGGCTGCAGGCAGGCGTACTGCGCATTGCCGGTGAGCGCGGCCCGTATCTGCTGAATTTGGCCGGCGGTACCGTCAAGGGCGTGGTGTACGGCATTCTCGGCACCGCCCTGATTCAGGCAGTGCTGGCAGGCATAGGCTACTGGATCGCCGGCGTGCCCGGCGCCGCGATCTGGATTCTGGCCACGTTCTTTTTATCAGTCATTCCGATGGCGCCGGCACTGATCTGGGTGCCGGCAGCACTTTGGCTATATACGCAGGGCTCGCTCGGCTGGGCGATCTTCATCGTCATCTGGAGCGCGCTGGTAGTGGGCAGCGTCGACAATGTCATCAAACCGCTGATGATCAGCAAAGGCGGTGGTTTGCCATTCATCATTGTGTTGCTGGGCGTGCTGGGTGGGGCGCTTGCATTTGGATTTCTCGGGGTTTTCATCGGCCCGACCTTGCTGGCGGTGGGCTATTCGGTGCTGCATGACTGGACCGTGGGAATGCACCGCCAGCATCCAAGCGGATAAGCGATTGCCGCTGCAGCAGCTAGCGCCGGCATGTAGGCCCGGCAAGACCGCTGGATGAATAGCTTGCCGGGTTCGTGCTGCCATTTTCCGGATGACCGCAGCAAGCGGCCCCTGCATGACCATCGCCATGTGGGTGGCCGCTCAAAGCGATGCAGGCTGCAAGACGGCAGCCGCCATCACGATCCCGGAACCATTATTTTTTGGGCTGCAGTTCCGCGTATGGCTTGACATCGCCGCAATCCGCCGCCAGCCACTTGCCGCTACTTTCATGATGGCTGTTGATCGGCTGGCCATGGGCGCTGCCCTTGAAATCATAGACCGAGGTAAAACCGGTATTGCCCGAGAAAGTCCCGCTGGATTTGCCAGTGCCTTTCATGCCGGGGCCATCGCAAACGATGTCGACGCTATAGGTGTTGCCGCTACGCTGATAATTCTTGGGCTGGCAACCGCTTTCATTGCGTGCCATGGGCGGCTGTTCACGCTCGGCCATCTGCTTGGTGACGCACACCTTGGAAATCATTGCGCCGTCCTGCATTTGCGGCATAGTCACGCCCATCTTGCGCATTTGGGCCAATTGTTGCGGTGACATTTTCGGTATGTTCTTGAGTGCATCGGACTTCATCGCCATTTCCCACAATCCCGGCTTCATTTGCTCCGCAGCCCAGCCGGAGGCGGATACACTCAACATGGCAAACATCAACATCGAAATGGCGGTCTTGTGCATGGCGTCTCCGTTAAATACAGGGCGTTGGTCCAGACCGAATGGCTCGATCTGCAGGATTGGAATCAAATCATAACGCGTTTTAGCAGGAAAGCTGCCGCTTTTTCCGATTTCGTGCCAGCCAAGGCACAGCCCGGGAATCTTGCCTGGCATCGCTCAGGCGAACGCGGGCCGGCAACCGGAAAGCTTGCATGCAGCCGCATTATTGGCATAATGCAGCTGCACCTTTGCATCTGCAGAAAAATGCCCACTACGAAGGAACATCTTGGAACTGCTGACCACTTTCGGCGCCCTGCACTACCCGCTCGACGACCTGCAGTTATTCCAAGGGGTTACCGACCCTGCCTTGCCTGGCTTGCTTGCCGAATGCCAGGTAGTGCGGGTAGCCGCGCAGCAGATCGTCCTGGATTGCCACAGCAAGGGCGCGCGGCTGTATATCGTGCTGCGCGGCGCACTCGGCGTCAGCCAGACGGACCTGCAGGGCGGCCTGGCGGATGGCGCCAATGCCAGGCTGGTTGCCGGAGAATGCGCCGGCGAATTGACCGTGCTCGACGACCAAGCGCAATTGGCAACCATCTATGCACTGCAAGAGTCCGACTTGCTGGTGATCGAGGCAGAGCTTTTGTGGACGCTGATCGATGCATCCAACGGCATTGCGCGCAACCTTCTGCGTTTACTGTCATTTCGCGTGCGTGCCGCCAATGCCCAATTGCGGCGCCGGCAAAAGGTCGGCGAATTCTACCGCCAGTTGTCGCTGGTCGATGGCTTGACCGGCCTGCAAAACCGCGCATGGCTGGATCAGCATTTGCCGCTGCTGATCGCGCAGGCCGGCAGCGCTGGCAACCCGCTGTCGATTGTCATGCTCGATATTGACCACTTCAAGAGATTCAACGACGACTATGGCCACCAGGCCGGCGATCAGGTATTGCGCGTGGCGACGCAGGTATTGACTGAAGCCTTGCGTCCACGCGATTTTGCCGTGCGCTACGGCGGCGAGGAATTGATGGTGATCCTGCCGAATACACACCAGAAAACCGCCACCCTGGTGGCCGGACGCCTGTGCAGCAAGATGCGGCGTACCGTCTTTTTCAGCGACATGCACAAGCCGCTGCCGCATATCACCGCTTCTTTCGGCGTGGCTTGCCTTGCGCCAGCACAGAGCGCGAACGACTTGATCGCTGCCGCCGATGCAGCGCTGTATCGCGCCAAGCATGCCGGACGCAACCAGGTCGCGGTATAAAAGCTGTTTTGCCTGCGGCGCCACAGCATGGCCAATCCGGATACAATGCCGCATTCAAAGATTATCCGGTGCACTACCCGCATCCATCTCGGCCATGAGCTACCTTGCTGTCAAACACCTTCACATTACCTGCGCCGCCCTGAGCGGCCTGCTGTTTTTTTTGCGCGGCATCTGGATGCTGCGCGATTCCACTTTGATGCAACAGCGCTGGGTCAAGATCGTTCCTCACCTGATTGACACGCTCTTGCTGGTCAGCGCATTGACCCTGGTGGTATGGAGCAGCCAGTATCCATTCGTGCAATCCTGGCTGACGGCCAAAGTGCTTGCGCTGCTTGCCTATATCGGGCTGGGCATGGTTGCCCTGAAGCTCGGCAAAACCAGGCAAATCCGGCTGGCCGCATTCATTGCCGCGCTGGCGGCATTCGGGTATATCGTGATGGTCGCTGTAACCCGGCATCCATGATGCTTGCCGGCACAGCTGCCGCTGGATGCGGTCCATTTGCCTGCCTTTTTTCACCCTCTTGAACACTGCCATCATGCCTGTCGAGTCATCCGTGCAAACGCTGCGCGCCGCGCTGAATTCACTGCAAAGCGGCGACTCAACTGTGGCTGCCTTTTGCCTGCAATGGCGCGCGGCCACAGCGCTGCTGGCGGCTTTGCCGGCACGTTACGGTCAAGTCATGGAAGATTTACTAGCCCATCCCGCCCTCTGGCTGGACAAGGCTGAACAAACCCTGCAACTCAGCAAGTAGCGCTGAGCCGCGAACAGTGCGCCTCCATTGAGGATTGAACCATGCAAAAAATCGACTTTACCTTGAATGGCGACTATATCGAACTGAACCAGTTGCTGAAGCTGGCAGGCCTATGCGACAGCGGTGGCGCCGGCAAGATTCTGGTGGCTTCCGGCGCGGTGTCAGTTGACGGCCAAACCGAATTGCGCAAAACTTGCAAGATCCGCGCAGGACAGGTGGTTCGGGTCGGCGCTGTGCAGATACGGGTCAGCGTCGACTGAGACGGCTGGTTTTGCGTTTGTTGCCGTACCCTGCCCCCAAAAAAAACAGGGGCTTCACGCCCCGTTCTTTCGTGTTTTTGTGAAGTATCCTGCTCAGTGGGTCCGCGGGGTAGATTGCCCTTCGAGCGGATTGCGCGCCAGATTACCGGCGGCATCGGCCATCCTTTCCAGTCCCCCCGTTTCTCCTCTCCCTTGCGGTACCAGTTGCGCACGATCTCGCCAGCCGTCTCGCGCGCGCCAAGGCCGAACGACAAGCCAAGTGCCAGGGCAACGGCGCCGACAGTGGTCATGAACAAGGTATTGACCAATTCGGTGCAATACCGATCTGGTTGACCACAAGCACAACCGCAGACGCTTAGACCGCAACCCGCACGATCCTCAGGTTTCCAAAGGCATATGATTTGCTTATGCGAATCTGAAGAACCTACGCTGCAACTTGCATAAGGCAATTTTTGCCACGAAAACAAACAAAGCTTGCGCTGTAGGTTTATTCCTCTAGAGAATACTGGTGCAATTATTGCGCTGAGAAGCAAGGTATAGCGACGTATCATGGCAAGTTAGGGCAGGTGCAGCATATAACTGCATCCACTACATTCCTGCTACCCGTTTCCACAGGAGCGAGTTTTCAATGCAATTGCATTGCTGCAGTATCAAAGTCGCATATTTGGAATGCCGAATTCGGTTGCTTCTGACATTTGCCTCTGACACGCCGCCAATGGCTGACTACAGGGCGTTTCAGATTCATGAAGCACTGCGGCCTTTTTACCGGTTGCCGGTTGTTTTTACAATGATCAGGCTGGTCTGAAAACATGCTCTAATGCTTGAAGGACTGAATCACCATCACCAGGAGGCGGCAATGAAATGGGAAGGCAATCGGGAAAGCAATAATGTGGAAGACCGGCGCGGCCGTGGCATTGGCGGCGGCTTGGGTGGGCGCTCAATCGGCCTGGGCACGGTTGCGATAGCGCTGGTGGCATCCTACTTCCTGGGCGTCAACCCGCTCACCATCATTAACATGATGAGCGGCGGCGGTCAGGTATCTCAAGTGCAGCAAGCACCTTCGCAAGCGCCGGCCAATGACCCGACCACCCGCTTTGTGCGCACCGTGCTGGCCGATACCGAAGACACCTGGAGCGCCATATTCCGCGCCAGCGGCACCAGTTATGCGCCGCCGACCCTGGTCTTGTTTGCCGGCCAAACGCCGACTGCGTGCGGCACCGGCCAGTCTGCATCGGGCCCTTTTTATTGTCCGGCCGATCAAAAAGTGTATATCGACCTGAGTTTTTTCCGCCTGATGCAAGAACGCTTTCAAGTATCCAGTGAATTTGCGCAAGCCTATGTCATCGCGCATGAGGTCGCCCACCATGTCCAGCACTTGACCGGGATTGATGCCAAGGCCAGCCAGGCAAGACGCGGCATGTCGCAAGCCCAAGCCAATGCGATCTCGGTGCGCATGGAATTGCAGGCGGATTGTTTTGCCGGTGTCTGGGCCAACCACGCCAACCAGGCGCGCGGCATCATTGAACAAGGCGACGTCGAAAGCGCATTGCGCGCTGCATCGGCGATCGGCGATGATGCCTTGCAACGCCAGTCGCAGGGCCACGTCGTGCCCGACTCTTTCACGCACGGCACCTCCGAGCAGCGCAGCCGCTGGTTTTCGCGCGGCCTGGAAAACGGCACGCTGGAAGCATGCAATACCTTCGACGCACGTACGCTGTAATCTGCCTGCCGAGCCCGGGCCGCTCCACCCAGGGCGGTTGCTGGCGAGCGGCCAAGCAATGCCGGCAGCTTGTGACGCAGAATCTGCCGGCCCGAAGCGGATCGCCTCGCCCTCCACTGCAAAAATAACAACATTTTGCCTTTGCCAGTACGGTGATTGGTTATAATTCTTTATTTACAGCAATTGCATCCTGCAGCTGAAGTTAGCACGTACTATCAGGCTAACCTGTATAAAAATAATCAGTCGATTAACCGTCTAAGCGCGAAGCATATGAATCAGGCATCCGTAGCCATCAGTGAAGCCTTACGCCTTGCGCTCAAGAGCGGAGGCCATATGACGCTCGAATGGGCCATCGACAGCAATACTTTGCTGCTGGGCGATGATGACCTGCCCGCCTGTCTGGCCCAAGTTCCGCTGCAAGGCATTCGCCACGCTGCGGCGCTGCATGCCATCATTCATGAAGCCGACCTGCCTGCCGTCAAGGCATATTGGATGGGTCTGCTGGCTGCCCCCGGTGCCGGGCAGAATGTCGCAACGTCGCTGGAGCTGCGCCTGCAAGACCGGGAAATCGGCTGGCGCTGGGTGAGTTTGTCCGGCAAGGTGATCGAGCGCGACGCGCAACAACGCGCAGTACGTGCGGTCGGGGTGGTGACCGACATCATGGCGCGCAAGGCGACCGAACAGCGCATCGGCAAATTGCGCGATTTGTATTCAGCGCTCAGGCAAACCAATCAAGCCATCTTGCATGCCGAGGACCGGCAAAGCCTGTTCGACCAGATCTGCCGTATTGCCGTTGAATATGGCGGCTTCCAAATGGCGATGATTCGCCTGCTCGATACCGATTCGCTGGAAATGCTGCCGATAGCCGGCTACGGCACGACCTTGCCGGGAGCGCCAATCGCATCGATTTCGATCGACGCGGCCAAACCGCAAGGACAAGGCCCGGCAGGCATATCGATCCGGGAAAACCGTCCCAGCATCTGCAATGATTTCCTGGCGATGGGCTATCACGCTGAATGGATCGACCTCGCCACCAGCGTCGGTTTTCGCTCGGTCGGTAGTTTCCCGTTCCGGCAAAATGGCGCTGTCATCGGCGCGCTGCTGCTGTATGCGGAAGCCATGGATTATTTCGATCAGGACTTGATCGAGCTGCTGAAAGAAATGACCGAAGAAATTTCTTTTGCGCTGGATCATTTCGAACAGCGGGCAAGGCATACCGAAGCCGAAGCGGCACTGACCAACAGTGAAAATTTCAAGAACGCCATCCTGCAGGCCGCGCTCGATTGCATTGTGTCGTTCGATGTGAGCGGCAACATCATCGACTTTAATCCGGCAGCCGAGCGCACCTTTGGTTACCCGCGCGAACAGGTCATCGGCCAGCCGCTGGCCGAATACTTGCTCGCCGCCGGTGCGCGCGATCAATTCCTGCAAGGCATGGCGGATTTCCTGCACAACGGCGACAGTCCGATGTTCAAGCGGCGCATCGAATTGCTGGCCACGCATGCAGAAGGCATGCGCTTTCCAATCGAGATCGCCGTCGCATCGATTGCCTCTTACGACAAGCCGGTGTTTGCCGCCTACATGCGCGACATCTCCGAATGGAAGCAAAGCCAGGCAATCCTGGCTGACAGCGAAGCGCGTTACCGGCAATTGATCGACCTGTCGCCGGAAGCGATTTTCGTGCATCAGCACGGCAAGTTCGTGCTGCTCAACCAGGCTTGCGTACAACTGCTCGGCGCCAGCCAGGCCAGCGACCTGCTGGGCCAGTCAGTGCGGCCGTTCATGCACCCGGATTACAAGGAAATCAGCAAAAAGCGCGCGCGTGAGCTGCCGATGGGCGAATTGCGAACCGGCCAGGTCGAGGAAGTCTGGCTGCGCATTGACGGCACACCGTTCCATGCCGAGGTGGCCGGGTCCAAATTCATTTATCTAGGTGCGCCGGCAGTACAAATCGTCATGCGCGACATTTCCGCACGCAAGCTGGCCGAAGAGCTGCAACGCGTGCAAAACGATGTGTTGAACATGATCGCCAGCGGCGAAGCGCTGCCGGCAATACTGGCCACCTTGACGCGCCTGATCGAAGATCAGTCGGAACGCAGCAAATGCGCAATCCAGCTATTGGATGCCGCGCGCACCCATTTGCATGCCAGCGTGGCGCCGGCATTGCCCAAGACCTATCTGGCGACGCTGGATGGCATCGCCGTCGGCCCCTGCCACTGTTCGCCGGGCACTGCCGTGTTTCGCCGTGAACCGGTCAGCGTCGCTGACATTGCCAGCGATCCGCTGTGGATCCTGTGGCGTGACCAGGCACTTGCGCACGGCCTGCAGGCCTGCTCTTCCTGGCCGATTCTCGGCAAGAACAACAAGGTACTGGGAGCGCTGTCGCTGTTCTACCGTGACAAGCTGCAACCGAATGCGAAAGAATTGCAAGTCGTTGCCATTGCCGCCAACCTGGCCGGGATTGCAATCGAGAACAAGGAAACCGAAGACCGCATCCGCTATCTGGCGCATTACGACGAGATGACGGCGCTGCCGAACCGCACGCTGTTCAACCAGATCCTGGGCCATGCAATGAAATCGGCGCACCGGCGCCAGCAAAAGCTAGCGGTGATGTTCGTGGATCTGGACCGCTTCAAGAATATCAACGACACCTTCGGCCACAGCGCCGGCGACCAGGCGCTGCAGGAATTTGCCGAACGCATGCGCGTGTGCCTGCGGGAAAACGATACCGTTGCCCGCATGGGCGGCGATGAATTCTATATCCTGATCGAAGAACTGGTGGATGGCCAAGTGGCCGCCGGCGTGGCTGAAAAAATCCTGGAAGAAGCTTCGCGCCCGTTCTATGTGGATGGCCAGGAATGCCATTTGTCAGCCAGTATCGGTATCGCGATTTTTCCCGACGATGGCGCCGATGCGGTGTCGCTGCTGAAGAACTCGGATATTGCGATGTACCGCGCCAAAACCGATGGCAAGAATACCTTCCGTTTTTATTCAGCCAGCAAGAATACCCATTCGGTCGAAAAACTGGCGCTGGAATCGCAACTGCGCCGCGCCATCGAGAACCAGGAGCTGATCCTGCACTACCAGCCCAAGGTGGATGTCTTTACCGGTCGCATCAACGGCGTGGAAGCGCTGGTGCGCTGGCAGCATCCCGACCTGGGCTTGCTGCCGCCGCAGCACTTCATCCCGCTGGCCGAAGAAACCCGGTTGATCATTCCACTGTCCAAACAGATCCTGCGGGTCGCTTGCCAGGATGCGCTGACCATCAACCAGGCCAGCACGTATCCGGTGCGGGTGGCGGTCAACCTGTCGGCGCGGCAGCTGGACGATATCCAGTTCCCGGACAGTATCCAGCGTCTGCTGGAACAGACCGGCCTGGACGCCGACCTGCTGCAGCTGGAACTCACCGAAAGCATGGTGATGGACAATCCGGAACAGGCAGTCGAGATCATGAACCGGCTGCGGGCAATCGGCATCCGCCTCGACATTGACGATTTCGGCACCGGTTATTCGTCGCTCGCGTACCTGAAGCGCTTTCCCGTCTACAGCCTGAAAATCGACCGCTCCTTCATTCAGGATATTCCGACCGGCCCGAACGATACGGCAATTACCCAGGCCATCATCGCGATGGCGCATTCGATGGGCATGCGGGTGGTGGCTGAAGGCGTGGAAAAGAAAGAACAGGCAGAAGCCTTGCGCCAGTTCGGCTGCGACGAATACCAGGGCTATTTCTTCAGCCGTCCAGTGCCGCTCAACAGCATCCTGGAACTGCTGGGCAACCAGAAAACCTGGCTGCAAGCGATGCCGACCAGCCTGAAAACCGTGTAAGCGGCCGTGCTTGGCCACTGTGCATCACAAAATCTCGCCGAGTCGCTGGTTCCAGCGCGCCGCCAGCTTGCGATAGCCGCTGCCGGATGGATGAATTTCATTTCCCCAGTCACCTGCTTCGCCGCTGGTATCCAAGGGCGCCGGCGTCAGGATGCCGCGGGTGTCGATCACCTGCAGCTGCGGCAATGCCAAGCGCAGCAGGATCTCGGC
This sequence comes from Paucimonas sp., assembly GCA_036675285.1. Classification (GTDB taxonomy): domain Bacteria; phylum Pseudomonadota; class Gammaproteobacteria; order Burkholderiales; family Burkholderiaceae_D; genus Paucimonas. The sequence goes on from JAKFFK010000105.1 coordinate 10,551, forward strand.
ATTTTTATCCTGCAAGGCGCGCGACAAGGCGATCCATAATGACGGTGGAATGTTTTTGCGCCGCATGGCGCTTGCCAGCCAGGGGCCGAACGCTGGCAAGCCGAGGAATTTTGCCCTGGCGTCGCGCGGCGTGGCGTAATCATAGGTATGTGCAAACACCGGCACTCCCTGATTGGGGCTGCCTGGCGCATCGCGCAAGCTGATCAGGTCGGTATAATTCTGCCGCAAATAGATTTCAAAACGCTGCAATCCATCGCTATCGATCAAGCGCTCGACATGCTCGGCATCCAGGCCGGCGCCGCTGGGAAACGGCAGCAGCAAATGATCTACGGCATTGATCAAGTCATTGCCGCCGCTACTGACCAGTATGCCCGACCAGCGAAACGGAGCGCCCGGTCCCAGCAAGGATTCAAATTGCCGATTGCGCCGCCAATCGATCATGTTGCTGATCGTGGCACCCGGCGTGGCGCAGTTGATGATCAGTGCCGATCGAGCAAATCGCAAACCAAACAAAAGTGACGACGAGGGTACCTGGCTCAGCGAAAACCAGGAATCGCCGGCAGCGAGAAAGCTGTGCGCATACTGGTGCGGAAATACCGGCAGTGTCATGTCAGACAATGCTTCGGGCGAATGAATATCGGCGCGGCGCATAGGCGTGTGATTCTCCTGATGTTTTTCTGGCTGCAATGGACAGGCCGCCGATGCGGCCGCACCACCCAGATTGTCATGTTCAAGCAAGTTCGGCGATTGTCACTCTCAAAAAGCACGCGCCTCCCATGCGCCGGCGGCAATACCCGCTGGCCCGACACAGCTCAGGTTCACCGCTGCAGTCAGCCGGAGTTTCCCGCGGGAAAAATATGAATCATCGCGTTTTTATCATGTCCCTGGCTTGCAGGGCCTCATTGCCGCCGCCATATCGTCTTTTTATCGTCTTTTGGCAATCGGTTTGGTCGCTGCAAAGAACCAAGCGGCGCATGCCGAATCAAGCTTATCTTTGCGCTTGCCGAACATTCTGCACCGATATCGCTTGTAAAGTCTATTTTGACGCGGCGTGGCAGCATTTCCAGGAAACTGGTTGGATGAAACAGGTTCTAAGGATCAATGAAAGCGCAGAAGCCGTGCCTGCGCTTTCATTGATCAATTCAATCGTTTGATGCATTGCAAGTACTTGACTATCAAGATTGCGGTTGCTATTTATTTTAATAGAACTAATCTAGTTGACTGGATTACCCAAATTTGGAGTTGCTTATGGAATCCGTGTATACCCACAAAACACAATACGAGCTGGATGAAATCAATGAAAAACTGCGCAAGGATGTAATCCGTTCGATCGAACCATACGGCTTGAAAAAAGTGGCGGACCTGGCCGACATGAGCGATGGCGAGCGCACCAAATGGTTATTCTGGAACCTGCATGAAAATCTGGATGAAATCCGCAAGTTTGAACCGGCCTTGATTGGTCAAGTGGTGCGTACGCAGCTGACGGTCAGCGATGGTCAATCAATGTGGACTGAAAAATGCGGGCTGGAAAAACGTATCGAGCTGAGCTGCAAATGGCAGTTGCTGCTGAAGGATGGCGGCTATCAGAGCGAGGAAGCATATTCGATCAGCGAGGGCTGGATCGACCTGTATGTCGGCAAAAAACCGCCGCCGAATCCGGCGCTACAGGAAAACCAGAAAGGCTATCTGGATTCCGATAGCCCGCTGTATCCGAATCAAGTCTTCCTGTATGGCTGGATCACTGAAGGCGTGTGGGATGAAATCAAAAACCAGCTCTACAATGCCAGTGCCAATTGCCATACCGATATCTTCATTCGCGATAACTTTCTTTTCCCTGTCAAGTCTGGCCTTGATTTCGTGACCGGTCCGGCAGGCTCGATCGGCATCACCAACATGGAGTTCCGTGTCTCGTCCCAGCCGCGCCTGACCAGCTGGGTCAAGCAGTAAACGGGTTGTCGCTGCGCAGGTGTCTTGGAAAAATCAAGCGCCTGCTCGGAACCCTCAGCCGTGCTCACGTTCTTGTCCAATAATCGCGGCATGCAGGCTTTTGCGCGTTCAAATTCTTCTACACACAGTTTTCACGACATTCCCCTATCCTGCCGTCGTCACCTACCGCCTGCTTGTGCCAATAAGCACGCCAGCCCGTCCTGTTTGGCTCTTGATTTGCCTGCTGGCCGCCCAAGTTAGCAGCCGATTCAGAACAAAGGCAAAAATCCATCGATATTTATCTGACTGAAACGGCCGGTATACTGGCAAAGTGTCTAAAACGCCGCCTGTCCATGCACTAGCGGCAAGGTCGCTCTTGCCTTGCGACCACAAGAAAACTAAGGAAAGAAATACCATGACCAGCCTGATTTTTATTGCCGACCCAATGTGTTCATGGTGCTATGGCTTTGAGCCTGAACTGTCAGCCTTGCTGGACGGTTTGCCGGAAGTGCCGCTTGACATCGTGCTTGGCGGCTTGCGGACCCACCAGCGCGAAGCGCTTACTACAGAGAAAAGAGCCACCATTCTGTCGCATTGGCAGCAGGTGCAGGCGGCCACCGGCCTGCCGTTTGACGACGCGGCGCTGATGCGCGACGGGTTTATTTATGACACCGAACCGGCATGCCGGGCGGTCGTCACTGCGCGCCGATTGGCACCGCAATCCGCCTACCCGGTGTTGCGGGCGATCCAGCAGGCGTTTTATGTCGCCGGACAGGATGTGACCAAGGCAGAGGTATTGGCAGACATTGCAGCAGCCGCGATGACCCAGGCCGGCTTCCCGATTGACCCGGCAGGCTTTCAGGCTTCCTGGGGCAGCGAAACCGCGCAGCAGGCAACCCAGAAAGACTTCGACCTGGCCAAACAGTGGGGTGTAACCGGCTTTCCTACCCTGGTATTGGAACGTAATGGCGAACTTGACCTCGTCAGTTCCGGTTATGCGCAAATGCCGGTACTGGTGGAAAAGCTGCAGGCACTGGTTGATCAGCAGGCTGCAAGCTAATCCGGCGGCGGCCGGCTCGTGCAGAAACAGCCCGCTTGCCAGCCGCTACTCAATACATGTGCTGGCCGCCATTGATGGCGATATTGGCGCCGGTCAGAAACGCCGCCTCGTCGGACGCCAGATAGGCAACCAGGCCGGCCACTTCTTCCGGCTTGCCCAGGCGCCCCATCGGAATTTGCGGAATGATCTTGCTGTCGAGGACTTCCTGCGGAATCGCCATCACCATCTTGGTGCCGATATAACCGGGCGAAATGGTATTAACTGTGACACCCTTTTTCGCGACTTCCAGCGCCAGCGCCTTGGTAAAGCCATGCATACCGGCCTTGGCGGCTGAGTAATTGGTCTGGCCAAAGGCGCCCTTCTGGCCATTGACCGACGAGATATTAATGATGCGGCCCCAGCCGCGCTCGGTCATGCCATCGCAGACCGGTTTGGTCATGTTGAACACCGAATCCAGGTTGGTGCGCATGACCGCATCCCAATCGGTCTTGTCCATTTTCTTGAAGGTCATGTCGCGCGTGATGCCGGCATTGTTGATCAGCACATCGACCGGCCGGACATCTTTCTCGATCTGCGCCACACATTCCTGCGCCGATTCGTAACTCGCCACATCGCAAGGATAGGCACGGAATTTGTAGCCTTGCTGCTCCATCGCGCCCAGCCATTCAGACGCTTTGGTGTTACCGGGTGAGTAGGTGGTGATGACCTGGTATCCCAATGCGGCGAGCTTGATGCAAACCGCTTCGCCCAACCCGCCCATACCGCCGGTGACTAATGCTATCCGTGCCATGTTCTATCCTCGTGATGTGAATTGAGTAAAAGAGCGCGGCTGGCAGAGCGCCCAGTTAGTTCGATGAGATAGCAATTGATGATTTTTGTTTGGCAAGGGTGACGCAGCCAGACGGAAAAAGGCACAATTGATACCCATTGAAATTAGCTGGACGATCTACTAGAACGTTGGCATTACCTTTCCACGGCCAATGCCACGCCCATGCCACCGCCGATGCACAAACTGGCTAGACCGCGCTTGGCATCGCGGCGTACCATTTCGTGCAACAGCGTAACCAATATGCGGCAACCGGATGCGCCGATCGGATGACCGATCGCGATCGCACCACCGTTGACGTTGATCTTGCTGGTATCCCAGCCCATTTCACGGTTCACACCAATGGCTTGGGCAGCAAATGCCTCGTTGATTTCCATCAGGTCCAGATCCTGGTGGGTCCAGCCAGCCTTTTTCAGACACAGCTGCGCCGCCGGCACCGGGCCCATGCCCATCACGGCCGGATCAACACCGGCAGACGAATAGGCCTTGATCGTGGCCAGGGGCGTCAAGCCCAGTTCCTTGGCCAGCTCGGCCGACATCAGCATCACCGCGGCAGCGCCGTCATTGATGCCGGAGGCATTCGCAGCGGTCACTGTGCCATTCTTGTCGAAGGCCGGACGCAGGCCGGCAATCGCCTCCAGGGTCACGCCATCCTTGATGTATTCATCGGTATCAAAAACGATCGTCCCCTTCTTTTGCGGGATTTCGAGCGGCAGGATTTCATCCTTGAACTTGCCGGCATTGCGGGCAGCTTCGGCCTTGTTTTGCGATGCCACCGCAAATTCATCTTGCTCCTGGCGGGAAATGTCGAATTTCTTGGCGACGTTCTCAGCCGTCACGCCCATGTGGTAATTGTTATAGACATCCCACAAGCCGTCGACGATCATGGTGTCGACCAGCTTGGCATCGCCCATGCGGAAACCGTCGCGGGAATTGTTCAGCACATGCGGCGAAGCGCTCATGTTTTCCTGGCCGCCGGCGATGATGATCGACGCGTCGCCGCTGCGGATCGCCTGGGTCGCCAGATGCACGGCTTTCAAGCCGCTGCCGCATACCTTATTGATGGTCATGGCAGGCACCATCGCCGGCAAGCCGGCCCGGATCAATGCCTGACGCGCCGGGTTCTGGCCGACGCCTGCAGTCAATACCTGACCCATGATGATTTCACTGATCATTTCCGGCTTGACGCCGGTCTTGGCCAGCAAACCCTTGATCACATGCGCACCCTGATCGGCGGCTGAAATCTTGGTCAGCGCGCCACCAAACTTGCCGACTGCGGTTCTTTGTGCTGCAACGATGACTACGTCTTTCATTTCAATTCCTCTTTAACGGCAAAAAAGACAATCTGACTGGATACAATCCAACTTTATTTCTTGCTAAGCTTGCTACTGAGCATTCAGCAAAACCGAAACATTCTCAATGCTAAACAAAAGCAAAAGATGCGATATTGTAACCAGTCTGCCTGACGGATCTTTCGTTTCGCCGCCCTCATGCAAAAAATTCGGCCTAATCCGGTCATTCACCTGCCTTCTTTACCCGTATTGATCATAATGATTGAAAAAAATTCCATATTGATAATACTCAATATTTCCAATCATCAATATTACTGTCTGATTTAACTAGGTGATCTGCAGTCCGGCTTCGTCACTTCTTTGCCTTAATTCTTCATTGCGTCCGGCATTACCTTTGATTTACTCGATTTTTACGGATAACCGAACTATCGGACGGGTGTTGCATGAATATGCACTGCACATTAAAAGTTGTGATTTATCAGGTAAAAATAGGTTTTTTCAGGCACAATGGATTGCCTGTTTCCTATACCTCATGGCAATTCTTGTATAGAAGGAATCAATGGAAAACGCGAAAAAGCAAGTTTGACTACAGAGATCCATCGCTGAATTTTTGAATCTTTTCGACGGAGTCTGGATTGGATAGTTTTACTAAGAACAATTACAGCAATGCGGCGCATTTGAAGGAATTAATGACGGCGCCACCGATGACTGCGGAACAACATGCCGCCATCAATCGCAAACGCATTCAGGTGCGGCGCATGATCGAGGAAGCCCGCGAATTGAAAAGCGATTGCGACGATCCATTGTCCGAAATCTGCTGACGAACCAAGGTTCGTCATTTGCCTGAAGAAACGCCTGAGGCTATCTCAGGCAATCAGGATTGCGCGGAAATCATTGACATTGGTGTGGGTGGGCCCGGTTACCACCAAGTCGCCCAGCGCCGCGAACGCGGCATAACTGTCATGCTGCGCCAGGCAGTCGCGCAAATCGATAGCCTGACTGCGTGCTCGCGCAAAACTGTCGGCAAGCCATACTGCGCCAGCGTTATCCTCACTGCCATCGATACCATCGGTATCGCAAGCCAACGCATGAATTGCCGGCGCCTCCCCCACCGCCAGACCAAATGCCAGCAAAAATTCCGAATTGCGCCCGCCGCGCCCGGCTGATGTCGCGCCGAAGCTTACCCTGGTTTCGCCACCCGACAGTAACACCGCCGGCGGCGCCAGCGGCATGCCATGCCGCAGCACGCTTTGGGCAATCCCGGCGTGGACCAGCGCCGCTTCTTTGGCTTCGGCTTCGATGCAGTCGCTCAAAATCAAGGGCGTGATGCCGAGTTCGCGCGCACGCTTGGCCGCCGCCTGCAAGCTTTGCATCGGGGTGGCGATCAATACGGTGCGGCAATGAGAAAAATCTTGCCGATGCAAGCCGGCATGGCTGGCCAGCGCCGCCTGCACATGCGGCGGCAAGCGCACGCCGAGACGCGCCACGATATCCAGCGGTGTTGCGCCATCATCAGACGGCGGCACAGTTGGCCCGGATGCCACGAATGCCGGATCATCTCCCGGCACATCTGAAATCACCAACGTCACCACCTGCGCCGGCCAAGCCGCGGCAGCCAGACCACCACCTTTGATTCGCGATAGCGCCTGTCGTACCCGATTCAATTCCCGGATCGACGCGCCGGCCTGGAACAGGGCCTGAGTCACCTGCTGCTTGTCGGCCAGACTGATGCCGGCCACCGGCTCCACCAGCAATGCCGAACCGCCGCCCGACATCAGGCTGATCACCAGATCATCTCTGGTAAGTCCGACCAGTTGCTGGCGGAGCGCTTGCGCTGCTGCGACACTATTCTGGTCCGGCAGCGGATGCGCCGCTTCCAGTACCCGGATATGCCGGCAGGGCACGGTGTGGCTATAGCGGGTGACGACCGTCCCTTGCAATGGCGCCGGCCACAATGCTTCGAGCGCGGCCGCCATTTGCGCTGCCGCTTTGCCGGCACCGATGACGATGGTGCGGCCGCGCGGCACCGGCGGCAATGCGGCAGCCATTCGCATGGCTGGCTGCGCCGCAGTGACGGCGGCATGGAACAGATCAAGCAGAATCACGCGCGGCTGCATGTCTAGACAGGCAAGCCGGTCGTGCTGCGCAAGCTGTCAGCAGAGCAGCTTGGCGGACTTACTTTATGATGCGATAACACGGAACGTATTTTTTGCCCGGCAACTTCATGCGGTGATGCGCAACGAAAGACGCGAGCAATGCATCCATCGACGCCATGATGCCGGCGTCACCGCGAATCTCGAACGGACCGTGCTTTTCAATTGCACGGATGCCTTGATCCTTGACGTTGCCGGCCACCACACCGGAAAAAGCCCGGCGCAGATTGGCGGCCAACAGATGGCGCTCCTGATTTTTTTCCAGGCGCAGGTTGCGCATGTTTTCGTGCGTCGGAATGAACGGCATCTGGAATTCGCGGTCGATCTTCAGCAGCCAGTTGAAATAATAGGCATCCGCCTTGTCTTTGCGATACTCGCGTACCTTTTTGATGCCGGCACGCATTTCCTGGGCAACCCTGACCGGATCATTGACGATGATCTTGTAGCACTGCTGCGCTTCCCGGCCAAGCGTATCGCCGATGAACTGGTCAATTTGCGCAAAATAGTCGACAGCGCTTTCGGGGCCGGTAAAAATCAGCGGGAACGGCAGGTCTGCATTGTCCGGGTGCAGCAGGATGCCGAGAATGTAGAGAATCTCTTCCGCGGTGCCGGCGCCACCCGGAAACACCACGATGCCATGGCCGACCCGCACAAATGCTTCGAGCCGCTTTTCGATATCCGGCAGGATCACCAGATCATTGACAATCGGGTTTGGCGCTTCGGCGGCAATGATGCCCGGTTCGGAAATGCCGAGATAACGCCCGCCGCTGAGCCGCTGCTTGGCATGACCAATGGTGGCACCCTTCATTGGCCCTTTCATTGCACCGGGTCCGCAACCAGTGCAGATATCCATGCTGCGCAAACCGATCTCATAACCCACTTTCTTGGTGTATTCGTATTCGGTGCGCGAGATCGAATGGCCACCCCAGCACACGACCAGGTTGGGACTGATCATCGGCCGCAGCACGTTGGCATTGCGCAGGATATGAAATACTGCGTCAGTGATGCCTTCGGAAGTATTCAGATCGAATGAAGGATCGTCATGAATTTCATTGCTGACGAAAATCACGTCGCGCAGCACCGCGAACAGATGTTCATGGATACCCTTGATCATCTGGTCATCGACAAATGCGGATGCCGGTGCCCCCTTGATGTCGAGCTTGATGCCGCGTTCGCGCTGGATGATGCCGATATCAAAGGATTGGAAGCGTTCCAGCAATTCCTTGCCGTCATCCATATTGTTGCCGCAGTTAAGCACCGCCAGCGAACAATTGCGGAAAATATTGTACAACCCGCCTTTACTGGTATCACGCAACTTGTTGACTTCTGACTTGGACAACACTTCGAGGCGGCCTTCCGGCGCAATCTGGGTATCAATGACGTCGTATTTCATGAACGGTATTTTCAATAAATGAATTGATCAGTGTTAGTTGTAACGGGAAATTAGCGCCAAGTCCAGTTTTTCAGTAGCACTGTGGCTTGCCTGGCGCAGGCATGATCCAGCCAGCGTGCTGCTGCCTGGATTGACCGGCAGCCCGCATCGCAAGCGGTCAAGGCGCACATCCGCGACCGGGAACCAGGCATGCTGGAAAAAGCGTGACGACTGGCCATGCGTGCGTGAGTTGGCGAAGCAGGCAGTATTCAATGCCCTTTTGCGAGCGTTTTCTGGCGGCCTATCAGCAAGCCTTGCCGTTGCGCCTCAAAAACGGCTTCGCCACGTGAGTGCACCGAAAGCTTCCCGTAAATGCTCTTGATATGCGTTTGCACGGTGCCGACCGACACCGTCAGCATGCTGGCAATGTGTCCGTACGTATCACCGCGTGCAATCAGGTCGAGAATCATCGTTTCCCGCTTGGTTAGTGCAGGAGCAATGCCGCTGCCGCCGGTAACTGGCGCGGCCGGCGGTTTGACGACGCGGATGCGCTCCAGCACCATGCGCGCAATCGCCGGGCTCATCGGCGCCCCGCCTTCACGCAGAGTCAGGACGGATCGCGCGATATCGCTCTTGTGCGAACCCTTGAGCAGATAACCGGAAGCACCGGCTTCGATGGAGGCGAGCACATCGGCTTCATTGGCAGACATGGTCAACACCATGATGTCGCAATGCGGATGGGTTTGGCGGCAGGAGCGTATCAGGTCGATTCCGGAGCCGTCGGGCAGTCCAAGGTCGGTCAGCAAGACATCCGTGCTGCCAGTCTCCAGCCACGCCAGCGCCGGCTGCATACTGTCGAATGCCGCCGCCAGCGACAAGCTCGGCGCCGCTTCGATCGACAGACACAATGCCTTTCGTGTGACGGAATCATCTTCTATCACCAAAACGCGTACTGTCGGAGACGGCAAAATCGAAGTCATACTAGAACAGGCTACCTGGTTGGCATTGCGTGGCAGGCATCGAAAATACCAAAACTGCCCAAATTATCAAATTAGCGGTGTACGACGCAGCTGTTGTCAGGCAAAAGATAGCCATATAGTGCTCTACGGCAAATACCAACTAGCGATATCGGCAATATACCATCTTTAAATACCAAAATATCCCATAAATATGGGATGTGCCGACGACGGTATTTGCTTATATTGGGGCCGTCTCTTCCAACACTTCTCCGGTGTTGCGCTTGGCCCGCCCCTTTCAGGTGTGCGGGCTATTTTTTTTACGCGGTCTTGTCCCGGCTTTCTTCTCCTGCAGGATCGGCCAAGCCACTTGCGATCTGTTGCGAATTCGCCGCACGCCGAACGGTATAGCGCTTGGCGCGCTCGACTTGGCGAGGGCAACCGGCATTTCAGCGTTCACGCAATCAGGCAAACGGCGCCATTGCCAAGCCCTGACAAGGGCCGGCACATAAAAAAACAACGGTTTCACACCATGCTATCGGCCAAGTCAAGCCGGTTTGGCACAAATCAGAATGCACACGAACTGGTTCTCCATAGTGTCATTCTGGGTGGGAAATGCGTGTCTTTTGATGTGCATTGAAGGCTATCTGGCGTGAATTGACATCCATCAGTATATGGGACCTCAGCTCACGTAAATTAGCTATAGCAATGTTGATCCGGCCACCCGGTAAGCAGGGGCAGTCAATTTGCGTTATCGAATACAGAAAGCGCCAGATGCACAATAGTCCGACACAGATCCTGAAAGAAAAGAACCTGCATGCAAGTGCCACCGTTCGCAAGGCTGTTGGAGGTTATCCGTCGTTTGGCACGGTCATGAAGGATAACAGCGGCGCCGGTCCCGGCTTTGATGCGCTGCGCATCGTGCTGGCGCTGGTCATCCTAACCTACCACTCCTTCCTGCTGGCCTCTGAACCGGCCGGATTCGCGTTCATCAGTCAGTATTTTTATCATTTCATCATCGCGCTGGTGCCGATGTTTTTCTGCCTCAGCGGCTTTCTGGTAACTGGCAGTGCATTACGCACCAGGTCAGTCCGGGTGTTCCTGACTTATCGCGGCTTGCGCATATTTCCAGCACTGGTGGTCGAAGTCACGCTGTGCGCGATTCTGCTCGGACCGTTCATGACCAGTTTCCCGCTTTCGGAATACTTCACCACCAAGCAGTTCTTCACTTATTTCGGCAACATCATCGGCGTCGTGCGCATGGAACTGCCCGGCGTCTTCCTCGACAATCCCCATCCGAAAATCGTCAATGGCAGCCTGTGGACCCTGCAGCCGGAATTCTATTGCTATCTCATTATGGCGGCACTGATGGCGTCGACCCTGGTGTACCGGCGCAAATGGTATAGCTGGTCTTTCGTCATCGCGACGGTGCTGCTGAGCGCGCTCAATGCGCGCTACGGCTATGGCAATCCAGGCGACCTGTTTCCGCCAAATGTCATCATCTATTATTTTTTCGTCGGCATTGCCGCCTACCACTGGCGCGACCATATTCCGATGCACCCACTGCTGTTTGTGCTCGGCTTGATACTCGCTTACTTCATGCTGGCACAGCAGGGATTGGTGTATCTGGCTGCAATTCCGGTGACCTACTGCACGATCTATGCCGGCATGCTGAAACTGCCGCGCATACCGCTTTTGCAAAACGGCGACTATTCGTACGGCATCTACCTGCTGCATTTTCCGGTATTGCAAAGCCTGGCGCATCTGGTGCCGGCATTGCGCGAGTGGTGGATGCTGCTGCTGTTGGCCGCGCCACTGACGGCATTGCTGGCCGCAATCTCTTGGCACGGCATTGAGAAACCGGCATTGCGACTGAAAAAACGCATCTTGCCCGGCCAGGCTGCACCGCTCAACATGCCGGCGGTGCAGCCCACTGGTTCATGATGCGGAAAAAATATTGAAAATCAAAGCATGCCAAACGATTCAGCAACAACATTTGCATGCATGTAGCAGCCAACATGGGAACGCAGAAAATGAACACGAACCTGTCAGGGCTATTCAAGAAGGTGGGCGTCATGGACGCCCCGGCAATCGGAAACTTGTTTGGCAATGTGCGTACCGTGGCGATGGCTATGGAGGAAAACCGGGGTTCCGGCCCCGGCTTCGATGCATTGCGCATCGGCCTGTCGCTATGCATCCTGTGTTTTCATGCGATCCAGAACACCTACGGCGACAGGTATGTGGAATACGTGCCAGATTCCTTCTACGCGATTGTGCTGGCCTTGTTGCCGATGTTTTTTTGTCTGAGCGGTTTTTTGGTCACCGGCAGTGCAGTGCGAACCCGTTCCATGCCGCTGTTTCTGACTTACCGCGGCCTGCGTATTTTTCCGGCACTGGCAGTCGAAGTCACCTTGTCGGCGATTTTGCTCGGCCCGCTGCTGACCAGCCTGCCGCTTCGGGAATACTTCACCGATCGGCAGTTTTTTGAATATTTCGGCAATATCGTCAGCATCATCCGTTACACACTGCCGGGCGTATTTGAAAATAATCCGGTGCCGCACATCGTCAATATCTCGCTGTGGACCTTGCGCCCGGAATTTTATTGCTACCTTGTCATGGCCGGCCTGATGTGCACCTCGATTGTGTATAACCGCGTCTGGTATTCCATCCTGTTCGTGATCGCCACCCTGTTCCTGGCCACACTGAATATCCTGGAAGGTTTCGGCAATCCAACCACAACCTTCCCGTGGCATGTGATTCTCTATTACTTCTTTGTCGGCATCGCCTTCTTTCACTGGAAAGACTTTATGCCGCTGCATTTTTCCTTGTTTGCGATTGCAGCGCTCATGTCGTTTTTCATGCTGCCGGTGCATGGTCTGACCTATATCGCTGCGCTGCCGCTGACCTACTGCATCGTCTATCTCGGCATGCTGAAAGTGCCGCGTCTGCCTCTTTTGCAGAATGGCGATTATTCATACGGCATTTATCTGTTTCATTTTCCGATCCAGCAGACCCTGGTACACCTGTTTCCATCCTTGCGAGAATGGTGGCTGTTGCTGCCATGCGCGGCGATTCTGACGATCCTGTTTGCGGCAGGCTCCTGGCACTGGATTGAAAAACCGACCCTGACGCTCAAAAAACGCTTTTTCCCCGCGCCTGCAGTCGCGCGGTAATTGAATGATTTGATATTGCAGCAGATGGCGCAAGCAGCGGCTTGCATTCCTTGCCGTTAGCAGCCGTGTGTATGGCGGTGGTTTCAAAAAAAACGGGTTGGCGCTAATTGGCCAACCCGTTTTTCATTAAAAAACATATCTCAGTTACAGCGGTGGTCTTGCCTCACTTGCCAGTGGCTGCGATACCACAGTAGGCGGCCTGTTGATCGGAGCTGATGCCGATCTTGTCGGACGCCCTGCCGCAATAACTGACATCGGCGATACCGCAGTAAGCCACATTGTCCTGCTCTTTGGCGACGACCTGATCGGATGCCTTGCCACAATAACTGACGCTGGCCCGACCGCAGTAGGCGGCATCCTGGTTTGAGGCCGACTTTACCGTGTCGCTTGCCTTGCCACAGTAACTGACGCTGGCCCGGCCACAGTAGGCAACATCCTGTTCTGGCGCTGCGACCAACTTGTCGGATACCTTGCCGCAGTAGCTAACATTGGCCCGGCCACAGTAGGCGGCGTCCTGGTCTGCGTTTGCCGCAGCCTTGCCGCAATAGGCAGCTTTGCCAACGGCTTTCGGCTGACCAAATTCTTTTTCATACAAGCGACGCATGGTATCTGCAGCCACCGTCTGGTTGGCGGCGTCCTGCTCGCCACGCAAGCCAAAATAAGGATAATGATGCAGAAAATGCCCGAAAATATTGTCGCAATCTTCAGCGTATTTAATGGTATCGAGAATATGTCCATGCCAAAATTTATCAGCATAAACACTGGGAACGATTGTTTCCTCTGGATACTTAATTAAAAGAACAAGATAGCGCTTGTACTCCACTTCAGATTGATCGGCTTGCTGCTGCGTCCATCCATAACCTTCCGTTTCATGCATTAACTTTGATTTGATTTGATCAAAGTTCAATGCAAAAATTGCCTCTACGGCCTGTTCCGGTGTGTTCTTGTGTGCTATTTGATTCATGCTTGACACCTTTCTGTGATTGGAGAGAAATGTATCGCGGCGCACAATCAACCACCTATCAAGGAAACTTAGTGGCTCGCCAAACTTTGTTGCATCCACGAATAATTACTCTAGCACAAGAAATTTAAGCATCTCGCGTCACTTGTTTGATATTACGCAAGCTTTGAGGCGATATATAATTATTTACATCATGGCAAATGATTAATGGATTTGATCAATCGCAATGATATGAATGAAGCCATAAAAATTTTCCCTAACGCAATTTATGCTTGATTTAATATATACAAGCCGTACCACTTTATTCAATAATTGCGCATATTAAACAATTTCATTCACATTCAATCGGTATATCCATGGAAAAAACCTTGCATTGATGTAAGGAATATTCCTGGATCAACAAAGCCACAGATCCGAGCATTCAGGATAGGATCTCCCTTGCTCTTACATTGCAAGCGTTGCGCAATTGCTTTGATATCAATGACTGGTCGCTAGATGCGCTTTTCCAGACGATTTATCATTTCTTTTCTGACTTCCAGAGCAACCTGGGTGGGGATCGTGATTGCATTGGCGCTGGCACTGTCCGCCTCACGGATGGTGGAAAACCAGGCAGCGGCCGAATTTGAATATCAAGCGGCGAACGCCGAACTCGCTATCCAGACGCGCGTAGATTCCTATGTAGATGTGTTGCGGGGCCTGAGTGCCCTGTTCTATACCGGCGAATCCATTACACGCGAACAGTTTCGCGTGTATATCAGTCATCTCAATCTTGAAAAAAGCTTCCCCGGCATCAAAAACCTGAATTATGCGCCACGGGTTGTTGCGCAGGACCGGGCGTCATTCATCGCATCGGTGCGTGCCGATACCAGCCGTGATGCGGCAGGCTACCCTGATTTTTCAATCAAGCCGCCGGGCGATCGTGCCGAGCACCATCCATTGACGTATCAAGAGCCACAGGAAAGAAATCTGGCGACATTTGGCCATGATATGGCATCGATTCCCCGAGTCAAGAAAGCCCTCGACCATTCCCGTGATACCGGTCAGCTAAGCGCATCGGGCAAGCTTATTAGAATCAGTGGCCCGCACCGACACACGGGACTGGCCATGCGGCTGCCGCTGTATCGGCCCGGCATGCCGCTCGACTCGGTCGAACAAAGACGCGCGGCCTACTATGGCTCAGTCGGCGCCGGCTTCGATATCGACCGGCTGATGCTGGGTATGCTGAACAAAAATATACAGCGCTATATGCGCCTCAGACTTTACGATACGGGCAGCATCGGTGAAACCCGCGATGCCGGCACTGTCAACCCGGAGCGGCTGTTATTCGACAGCGCCGCAGCAGCGCAAGATTCTTCTGCATCAGCCTTGTCGGCAAACAATTTTTTCATTAAAAGAATGCCACTGGAAGTTGGGACACGCGTCTGGGAAATCGAATTTTCTGCCGATAAAAAATCAATGCTGAATCGCTTTGATGCCGCCTTGCCATGGCTGATCCTGGCGACCGGCTTGCTGGCAGCGCTGCTGTTGTACGCTATCTATTATTCGCTGATGTCGGCGCGCAGCCGTGCTTTGGTCATGGCCAATGCCATGACCAAAGATCTGCGCGTCAGCGAAACCAGCCTGGCCGAAGCGCAGCACATGGCCCGCCTGGGCAGC